>NZ_JBRAKS010000303.1:0-4743 GCF_052745115.1 Candidatus Jordarchaeum sp. | reverse complement strand
TTACTAATAAAATATGAGGGAGCCTTTAGGAGGCTCCTTTTTGTTTTATTCCCTAGGAACACCAAAATACTCGTAGAACCCGCCTCTGCTTCCAGGTTTTTGTCTGGGATCTCCTAAGAATCCAGCTATCACCATTTTTCTTAACAACATGGGCGGCTTGTAGCTGGGATTACCGGTTTCGCTGTAACAGTATTCTAACACGTGGTATATGGTATCCAAGCCTACGAAATCCGCTAGAACTAAAGGTCCCATGGGCCATCCAAATCCCAGTCTTACCATGGTGTCTATTTCTTTCACTCCAGCGATTCCTAGTTCTAGGAGTCTTATAATTTCGGCAACAGTGTAGCAGATGAATCTGGTGGTGAAGAATCCGGGTCCATCCTTGGCCTCTACAGGAACCTTTCCCATCTTTATCGAAAGATCATAAATTACTTTGTACGTTTCATCCGAGGTCACAGCACCTCTAATAATCTCTACGAGTTTCATGACATGCGCAGGGTTAAAGAAGTGCATTCCAATGAATTTTTCTGGACGCTTAGTGGCTGAGGCTTGATCCGTGATCATTAGGGAGGAAGTGTTTGAGGCAAAGATAGCGTGTTTGGGACAGATTTCATCCAGTTGTTTCCAGGTATTCTTTTTCAGTTCCAAATTCTCAGGAATAGCTTCTATAACTATATCAGCGTTTCCAGCTGCTTCTTTTAGGTCAGTTGTACCCTTTATTTTGGCGATTGTCTTGTCCAATTGTTCCTGAGTCATTTTGCCCTTTTCCACTGCTCTACTCAGACTGCCCTTTATTCTCTCCATGGACCTTTTAACTATTTCATCTGAAATCTCGCAAAAAGTGGTATTATACCCAAGTCCTGCACAGAGTTGCACTATTCCAGATCCCATGATGCCACATCCTAAAACACATATATTTTTTACATCTTCCAGCTTCATTTTCCACTCCTTCTTCTACCAGTTTTAAAAACAGTAATGTTCGGTATTATACTTAAAACTTTTCTCAAACATAAAAACATGATTCTCCTGAGCTTGAAAATGGTTTTATTAATTGAAATATTTACAGTTTGAATATGTGTTTAAGGTTACCAAAAAAGTAATTAGTCTAAATTAAAGAGAGTTAATGTAATTGCTTGGAGGTGGCTATCTGTGAATTTTGAGGACATAATTTACGAAAAGAAGGACGGCGTTGCCACTATCACCATAAACAGACCTCAAGCCCTTAACGCTTTTAGATCAAAAACTCTGGAAGAGATGACCGCAGCCTTTGAAGACGCCGAAGAAGACGAAGATGTAAGAGTGGTGGTACTGACTGGTGCTGGTGACCGAGCCTTCTGCTCTGGTGGGGACGTTTCAGAGATGGGAAAGCTGACTCCTGCAATTGGTAGAAAATTCCTGGGTAAATGCCTCAAACTGTCTACAACAATGAGAAACATTTCAAAACCGATAATCGCCCGGATTAACGGCTACTGTCTAGGTGGAGGAAACGAACTCAACATGTTTTGCGACCTGGCCATAGCCTCTGAAAAAGCAACACTTGGTCAAGTAGGCCCCAGGGTGGGCAGTGTTCCGGTCTGGGGTGGCACCCAAATGCTCCCAAGGGTAGTGGGGGAGAAGAGAGCCCGAGAGATAATATTTCTCTGTAGAAGATACACCGCAAAAGAAGCCGAGGCTATGGGCTGGGTAAACAAGGTTGTGCCACCAGAGGAGTTGGACGCCGAAGTTGCTAAATGGTGTGAAGAGATTAAGGCTTTGAGCCCGCAGAGCATAAAGCTCTCAAAAATAGCTCTGAACTTTGGATCCGATCTTCTCTATCCGTCATTTGTTCATGGTCGCGACATGCTAGCACTAATTTACGGCTCCTACGAATTGAGTGAAGGAATGGATGCCTTTCTGAAAAAGAGAAAACCGGTTTGGAAGCCAGAGTAGAAGGATTAAAAAGGTTCGGTTTGACCTATTTCCTTTCTTTTTTTCTTGGCGTCACTGATTAATTCCCGAGCTATGAGATAGGTTAATATCTCTGTTGTACCCCCCGCTATTTTCATCATTCTGGCATCCCGATAGTATTGCTCCATTGGAAATTTTGTGGTGTAACCAATTCCTCCAACAATCTGGAGCGCTTCATTGCAGACCTCAACACTCATGTTGGTTGCAAACATTTTAGCCTCAGCTGACTCCTTGGAAGCAGGTTTACCGACGTCAATAAGCCTTGCCGCCTTCAGAGCCAAAAGACGAGAGGCCTCTATTTTGGTGTGCATTTCCGCTAGCTTGAAGCTCACCGCCTCAAAATTAGATATAGGCTGATGGAACTGCACCCTTAGTAGAGAGTATTCCAGTGCAATTTCATAGGCCCTACGCGCATGACCGATTGCTTCACCTGCAATAACCGTTCTCTCAATATCTAACTCGTCAAGGAGGATGGGGAAACCTTCATTTTCCCTCCCCACCAGATTCTCCACAGGAACCCTCATATTTTTGAACCGCAGATGGCCATTTCTAGCCCCCCTCATGCCCAAGAGATTATAGTGTTCCACGACCTCAAAACCCTGCATGTCCTTCTCAACCACAAAGCAGCTCATGCCCTTATGGGGGTGTACACTACGATCAGTTATGGCAAAAGTAGTATTGACCTCAGCCTCTCCAGCATTGGTTATAAATCTCTTCTCACCGTTTAGAACATAGTGGTTTTGATCCCTAATTGCGATTGTTTGCATACGGGCAGTATCACTACCGGCTTGGGGCTCGGTTATTACTATTGCTCCTATTTTTTTACCGGATAATACAGGTTTTAGGAACTTTTCTTTCTGATGGTAAGAACCGAATCTACATATTGGTATACAAGAAAGCATTGTTGCTATCCTGGCTGTACTGGTCACTGGACTGACTGCAGCTAATTCTTCTGAAACTATGAAATCTTTAGTGATACCGTTTCCCTCATTTAATCCTCCCCATTCTTTGGGAAAAGGATAGCTAACATAGCCCTTCTTGGCAATCAATTGCAAAGCTTTTCTTGGAAAAACGTTATCTTTTTCAAACTGCTCAGTCATGGGGACTATTTCTTGGTCCATAAAGGATCTTACTTCACTTCTGAAATTGTTCTCTTCCTCGGTGAATAGAAATAGGCTTTCTTCTGAAACGCTGTATCCTTGGGGTAGTATTAGGTCTTCATATTCAATGGGAGTAAACCTCTCAACTTTCACAGCCTTTCCCTCGTTTCAACCAATTAATTGCTCAAATAGATGATATAACTTTTATAATTAACTCTATATTTGCTTAAATTTCTGAATAATTTGGGCCTTTAACATATTTTATAACATATTTTTCAAATATGAATGCTTGAAATTTCTGTTAAAATAGTTTGTCTTTAGATTTTAGAAGTCTGAGTTAGGAATTTTGAGCTATAGATTTAAATCAAAGTATTATAATATTAATAATTATTGTGATTACGATTATTTGTGGAGAGTGATTATAATTATGATTCCGAAACATCAAGTTATAATCAAGAAAATAATGGAAAAGTATGAGAGTGGGAAGAAAGCAGAGGCCATAAACGAACTATTGTATAATCTGAGAGATGAGGATTTTAAGGTTCGAGCAGCCTGCGCAGAACTTCTGGGAAACATAGGCGACTTGAGAACAATCGAACCCTTATCCGAACTCCTAAACGATGACTACAGTGAAGTAAGAATAGCAGCAGTGCAATCTCTGGGTAAAATTGGTGGGGTTAAGGTTATAGAACCTCTTGGAGGATTACTCAACGACGAGGACAACGAAGTAAGACTAGTGGCAGTAAAATCCTTAAGCAAAATCGGGGGGGAAAAAGTCATCCAACTGTTAATTAAAGCCCTAGACGACGCAGATAGTAGGATTCAGACAATCGCAATCGAAAGCCTAGGAAGAATAGGCCCAAAAGCAGTAAACCCCCTCCTCTCAGCCATAGAAACTGAGGACGAGTACAAAAAAGCATATGCTGCAAAGGCATTGGGAGAAATAGGAGACCCCAAAGCCGTTGAAGTTCTAATAAAATTAGCTGATGATCAAAGCAACCTTGTTAGAGCAAACGTAATCGAAGCTCTGGGAAAAATAGATGACCCAAGAGCTGAAGAACCGTTGATCAATTCCCTGAAAGATCCTGTAGTTGAAGTGAGAATAAACGCGGTAAAAGCACTGAAGTTAGCAAGGTCAGACGAAATTTCACAATACCTAGTTGAAGCCCTAAAAGACCCTGATAGCCGGGTCCGCATGTGGGCCGCCGACGCCATAGGATTCAAAGGAACCGGGGCAGCTATGAAACCGCTTATCAATCTGCTCAAAGATAGTGACCCCCGCGTAAGAGAAAATGCGGTTAAGGCCTTGGGAAAAACCGGGGATCAGGAAGCAGTAGAGCCCTTAATGAAATTATTAAAGGATAAGGACGAACGAATCAGAGACGCAGCCGATAAATCACTAGCCATAATAGCCAAAAAATATGGACTATCCAAAGATGAGCTACTAAGAAGAAAAAAAGATGAGTTGCAGGAAGAATAAATCTGGATTAAAATAAAACCTTCTTTCCCCAAAATTTAAAACGCTTTCTATTTAAAAGTTAAATCTGATTTTTGATGAAAAATTTAGATACATATTTCTATTAGATGCTAGATTAATATGGACGGGATTTGATTCCTATAAAAATTCTTAAAACAGCTTTTAATGCTGTGTTGTATAATTTTTATTTTTTCACTTTATTTATATAATATGATGAAT
>NZ_JBRAKS010000302.1:0-4747 GCF_052745115.1 Candidatus Jordarchaeum sp. | reverse complement strand
GAAGCAGGAACCGAACACCATCTGGCGATAGATTCGCAAAATCTGCCTTTTTTTGAGGTTTTTTCCTGTGTTTTCAAACCTGTTTCCCGGTCTTTTTTCGCTCCAACGTGTTTAAACCTTAAAAATTAATGAGAAACGCCGATAAAACCATAAATTATTAGGCTAATAACAGAAGAAAAACGTTACAAAGATTCTGCGAATCTATAGTCTGGAAGTGTCCTAGATGGGTAAGTTTCGGACAACGGTACACGCAAATTACTACTTAGAGAAACTTCCTGACAAGAAATACCAAAAAATAAAGGAAATAATTAAAGACTTACAGATGTAGATTTATCCTAATTTATTAGATCAACTTTTTTTAAAGAAGATCATATTGAGTAATGTTCATTTTCCTCATTAGAAATTCTAATCTCTAGTTTTCATGCTATCCCTTAGTGATCTGGAACCACAGCTTTTTCATTGTCTTCTTTTTCGGTTTGTGATATGAAACGTCGAGTTAAAAGTTTCAAAGCGTCGAAAGGCTTTTCGGAAAATAACTGCCGCATTATGTTTCCGTTTATAACTTTCCCCTCTTTATTCCGTTCATACATTTTTGATTCTTTTACTTTAACACTTATCATATTATAGTCACTTTTTGTTTCAGAAACATCTTTAACGAAACCTTCAGGTGCTTTTAGATTTTGTTCCATTAAATTATTTCCATAGTTGTTTGCCTTATCGTAATTTTCAATTAGTTGATCAACTGTTATTCTGAAATCTGAAAAGGTTGAGCGATCAATTTCCTCATAGATTTTTCCCCCGAACTTTTTTACAAAACTTTCGGCTATTGTATGTAATAGTTTCACTATTGCTGAGTCATTCTTGTCATTTTCCAGCTCGGTGATTATAACGAAAATTATCTTATCATTCAGATGATAGAAGAACTTTAGAAATTTTGTTTCCATCTTCGTTATTTGACCTTTTCCGAACTCCTTAGAAAAACTGAAGATCGCGGAAATAAAACCGCTAATCAAATCCTCGTCCGGAATGTTATCATAGTCGCTATATATCCTGTGAAAAAGGGAGTAACCAGTATCCCTTATGACATAAACACCTTTAATCGCCAAATCTCTTCAACCCACGAATAATATTTAATGTTTTATTCGCCTACAATTTGACTGATTTAAAATGCTTCGGAATTGTCCTTACTGGCCTTCATATTCCCTTTTTATTCTCTCTACATTGACTATAAAAACCCCCCAAAAACAAAATAAAAAACAAAATTACTACATTACCCAGCTTTCATTTTCAAAAATCTAAATAAGAAATCTCATCAAAGATATATTATTCGTGCCAATTCTACTATTCGAATAGGGTAAAGGTGTTTTGAGAAGTCTGTTAAGAATTTATTTATCCCGAGAAATTTAATGACAAAATTTATCAACCACGACTTATTCGTGAAACTAGAGTGAATTAGAAGTGGAAAAACATGCCTGCATTGAACGCTTTTCAAGTATACAAACTATTACCACAAACAAATTGTGGCGAATGCGGAGAGGCAAACTGCATGGCCTTTGCGGTTGCACTACTGGGAGGTAAAAAGAAGGTTGAAGATTGCCCCCCACTGATGAAGGAATCCAAATATACAAGCAAACTAAGTGAACTACAGAAAATATTTACGGTATCTGATGAAGTAGAAAAAACTGGACTTATATTACATGAAGAAAAATGTTCAGGTTGCGGGAATTGCACGGCAATTTGTCCCGAGAATGTGGCTGCTTCGTCGCGGATAGCTGGTGGTAAAGGTGACGAATGTGATAATGTGGTTTTTAGGGTGGAAGATGGAAAGGTGAAAATTGTAAATCTTGAAAAGTGTAGAAGGAGTGGTAAAGAAAAGACTTGTAGAATATGTGAACTGTTTTGTGGACCAGGTGCAATCGAGATTCGTATGGTTGGAGGCTAAATCATGGTTAAAGACTTCATACAGGTTGTTTGTCCTGGTTGTGGTCTTCTGTGCGATGATATTAAGGTTAAGGTTGAAAGTGGAAAAATTGTTTCTACACTTCACACTTGTGCTCGGGGAGAATGGGCTCTCCGTAACGCTAACAGTGGGGCTCGTTTAACCGCCCCTTTGGTAAGAAAGAATGGTAAGTTGGTGAAGGTTACTTTTGAAGAGGCTTTGACTCGTGCAGTTGATGTTCTTTTAAAGGCTGAGCGTCCTCTTTTGTGGGGTTGGAGCTCTGCAAGCGTTGAGGCTCAGCGTATGGGTATCCGTCTTGCCCAATGTTTGGGTGGAGTTATTGACAGCACCTCATCCATCTGTCATGGATCCAGCATTTTGGCAGGTAGAGAGGCGGGTTTTAGAACTGCCACTTTGGGTGAGGTTAAAAATCGTGCGGATTTAATAGTTTACTGGGGGAGTGACCCTAGCCATAGCCATCCACGCCACTTAAGCAGATATACTATAATTCCTCGTGGAATGTACACCCAGATGGGCTATGAGCAAAAACAACTTATGATAATTGATGTGCGTAAGTCTCGTACCGGTAAGGTTGCTAACCAGCTTCTAGAGATTGAGCCCAACAAGGATTATGAGCTCATTTTAGCGATGAGAATGATTCTGAAGGGAAAAAACGTTAAACAGAAGGAGGTAGCGGGCATTCCCGTTAAAACCTTAAACCAAATTATTCAAACTTGGAAAACGCAGCAGTTTGGTGTTATTTTTGTGGGATTAGGGTTATCAATGAGTAGGGGCAAGTATCGTAACATTGAGGCCCTATATAAACTTGTACAGGAGCTTAACGAGTACGCTCGCTTTGTAGCAATACCTATGGCTGGACACTACAATATGGTGGGATTCAACCATGTGTCTACATGGCTTACCGGGCAGCCTTTCGGCATCGACCTAAGTAGAGGGGATACTTATTCAAATCCTGGAGAAACCACCGGGGCTGAGATTATTGCACGTGAGGAATTCGATGCAATGTTGGCTATTGCTTCGGATCCTATTTCTATGATGCCTCTATCGATAGCGCGAAAGATAGCTGAGAAACCCTTAGTAGCCATTAATTGTTTGGAGAATCCGACAACAAGGAATGCAGATGTTGTTTTTCCGGCAGCAATGACTGGCATAGAGGCTGAGGGCACCGCTTACCGATTGGATTCGGTGCCGATCAGGTTGAAAAAATTTATTGAACCCTGCGGCGAATGTAAACCCGATGAAGAGATTTTATCCTTGATCCTTGAAAAAATTGGAGCTAAACATTGAAACCTAATTAGAAGCGGTGTGTAGCTCACTTCCACATTTTTGGTTGATTTTTTCCTATTTTTGCAGGGTTTGTAACTGGTTTAGGAAGTATCCGTTTTTTCTAATATTTTTTCGGGAGGCTCTGAATCCGTGCAAGAAAAAGGGAGAGGAGATTGGATATGAAAAATGCAGGAATATTCACGTTGTGTGTGGAAAGTAAGTTTTATAATTGGTTTTTGGAGAATTTTTCTTAATTTTTTAAGAATTGCCATTTTTATTGTATTTAAATTAATGTATATGGGGAAACAGGGGTGGCTCGAAAAGCTTTATATGTAATTATATTTAATTACTAATTACACTTAATTACGGTTGATTGTACCATAGAAAGACTGTACTTCTAAAAAAATTGGTGAAAAAGAAGGAAGCGTTTTATCCTTCATAGAAATTCTGAGAACAGGATTACATTATGAGGTAAGTTGGATGTTTGGAATAGAATATTTAATGGGCTCAATAAATGTATTTGGAATTTCCTTTTCCTATGATTTAATCGGCTTATCCTTATCCTCATATTGGCCCTTAATCGCCCTACTAGTCATTATAGCTTTTGTGGCAGAATTAATAGATTCTGGATTGGGAATGATGTATGGCACTTTGGTAGCCGCGTCAGTGATTTTATTAGGGTTTAATCCAGTTTTGGGCGTTCCCTCCATTCTAATATCGCAGGCAATGGGTGGTTTGACGGGTGCAGCTTTTCACCATAAGCTCAGTAATGCGGACTTTGGTTTGAATACTAAAGATAGTAAAATTGTCCTCATTATCGTCCTTCCTGGTCTATTAGCGGTACTTGTTGGTGTATATATCGGTTTGAATATTTCTATTTGGGCATTGAAAAGTTATATAGCAGTGCTTGTGGTCTTCATGGGGTTCTTCTGCCTATTTCCATTAAGATACCGGTTCGATTGGAGGAAAATGTTTATGGTTAGCGTAGTTGCAGCTTTCAACAAAGCTATAAGCGCCGAGGGCTTTGGTCCAATTGTCTCAACTGGGAACATTCTTGGAGGATTAGGTACAAGAAGAGCAGTGGCTGTAACAACCTACTCAGAAGCCATAATATGCACAGTAAGCTTTCTGGCTTGGAATTTTATGGGAGGAAGAGTTTTAGAATTATGGTTTCCACTAACAATTTGTATTGGAGCAGTAGTTGGAGCCACAATCGGCCCAAGGATAACCGAAAAACTAAAGCCTCATTGGTTAAAAATCGCTGTGGGAATACTAGCTATAGTAAGTGGAATTTATCTTTGTTATACCGTAATCACAGCCCTGAATAACGACTTCTTAAGAATAATTGCAGATATTTTACAAAGCTTAGCAAGGTTGGTAATATAGATTTTCAACATTTCAGATCATTCGAGTTTGAGTCTCATTCTGCAATGTCCGACTTCATATTTATATGATTCAGTTAGTGTAGCCGTTGTCCGAAACTTACCCATTTAGGACACCGCCTAAATGGTGTTCGGTTCC
>NZ_JBRAKS010000301.1:0-4803 GCF_052745115.1 Candidatus Jordarchaeum sp. | reverse complement strand
GAACCGAACACCATCTGGAAGTGTCCTAGATGGGTAAGTTTCGGACAACGGTTTTTCTTTTCACGATTTTTTGACATAATATTAAATTATTTAATTGACTAAATAAGTTTGCTATTAGCTAAATTAAAAAAAATAAATCTTTTTAAGCTTTAGTTAGTAACTCAAGTGCTCTTAGGTATTCTCGGCAGGCATATTTGAGAGTGGTGTAGTTTTGCCTAAATAGTGGGATATATATCGGTATTTTTCGTAATTGAATCTGTGATTATATTCCTTTTTAAGGGGGTATTATAGGATGCCTAATTGTATAGAAAATAGTGGAGAACTCTCTACAGACTCAAGATATAGTTTAGATTGTAAATCTGAAACCGATATGAAATGTAAGAAAACAAGCCAGACACTTATAGTTGCTGGAAAGCCAAAAGTGTTGCTTACTAGCACCGCGCCGGGAGAAATTGTAGTGAGGCCTAGTCACGATGCTGAAGTGACTGTTGACCTTGATCTTAATCGGATTGAAGATTTATACTGGAATATTTCACAAAAAGACAGTCAAGTGTATATTACTTGTCATTGTAAGGGTAAGTCATGTTTCAAGGATATAACAGGTGAGCCGTTGGCTAATATTTTGGTAAAGGTTCCCATAGAATCCGATCTTAAACTCAAAACCTTTAAAGAGAAAATTTTGGTTACCGGAGTAAGAGGAAACATTATGGTAGAATCATCGGCTTCTGAGATTAGGATGCAAGGATGTGAAGGCAATATTAAAGTTAAAAACAAAAACGGGTCCATTAATTTGGAAAATTGTGAGGGATCTATTGTTGCTAAAAATGAGAATGGATCTATCAGATTGGAAAATGTAAATGGTAAGGTTTCCGCCCGTAACTTCACCGGTTTTATTAGATTTAGCGGTCTTTTATCAGATAGTGAAAATCATTTTAGGACCAGCACTGGAATGATCGATATCAAGCTAATTGGTGAACCAGACTTAACTTTTGTGGCTTCAACCAGTTTAGGGAGTATCAGGTGTGAACCAGAATTAGTGGATGCGCGTTATGACCAGGGACTGAGCACTTGTCGCATCGGTGACGGAACAGGAAAACTAGTTGCAAAGACAAGTAGCGGAGTAATATCGATAAGTAGAGTTAATGAAAAAGGGTGTCAGAAATAACTACTTAACCGAAACCTATAAGAATAGATCAAAGGGCTTTAGACTTGCTAGAAAATCTTATTGGGAAATCTGAAAATGATTCAGCGTTTTTGGAGGCAAAGGAACTTATTATACGCGAGTGAGTTGACCCCATTTTTTATCTCATCTTTGCTAATTCTTTATTCTTTTAACTTATTTTAAATGAAATAATAATATTTAATACTATCTGAGAATAAATATATCACAACAAGTTTTATATAATGGAGGTTGTCTTAGTGGAAGATAAATATCGGGAAGAATTAAAAACCAAGTATGAGAGAGGTGCTCCCAATCTTTTTGGGCGCTTGATAGCATACTTATCCGTTGCTTCGATAATTGCAATTCTGCCAGTAATAGGAATTAGTTACCTTCTTCTGGAGGTTATTCCAATTGAGGTTCCGTGGTATCTAGTAGTTTCTTTGGCTCCAGTGTATGTCGTTTTGGCTAGGTGGGTTTTTAACGCGGTTTTACTTGTAATTGGAAGAGTTTCCATAAAGCCTGTTGAAGATGGAGAGTATGAGATGGATATAAGAAATAAAAATGTTCGAAACTGGTTAATTAATGGTTTAAGCACCAGGCTTGCTCTCCACTATGTTGGTAATAAGCCCTTTGGCATGCCTGGTCTCGGCGGATATGTTCTAAGAATGCTAAAAGCTAAAATGGGCTATGGAACTCAGGCACAAATTGTCAATGACCCCTACCTTGTAGAGCTTGGAGATGGAAGCATAGCTGGTGGAGGCTCTCTGTTTACTGGCCATATTTTCGCAGGGGGTAAACTTTCCTTAGGGAGGATTAAAGTAGGAAGAAACGTGACCATTGGTATATACTCGGTGATATTTCCCGGCGTGGAAATAGGAGATAACAGTGTGATCGCCCCACTTTCCTCGGTTACCTATAAAACAAAGATTCCACCAAACCAGTTCTGGGCCGGAAACCCAGCACAGCAGGTAGGAATAATAACTAAGAATGGAAAAATTAAAACACTAAAAAACTCCCAAGGAAATAAACCTACATAAGCTTCGCTTCTTAGACAAAGTATGAAAATATCAAGTTTTTCATAGCAAATAATATTTTTATTTTTTCGGTTCATACCTATTATTTATTGTAGGCAAAATTAAAGAAAAATAAAAAAATAAAGTTTTGGAAATTACATTTCTCTTGAAGAGTAAAATACAATTGCCCAAATTATAAAGGAAACAAACATTAGGGCTCCACCTATTACGCCTAAAAGGATAATGAAAACGCCCCCGATTATGGCAATGATGCCGGCGGCCATTGAAGCTGAGGGGTGCATGGTAACTTCATGCATAGTAATGCTGGCAGCCCCAAAAATGATAAATGTTACACCGAGAACTACATAGGAAATCGTACTTAACAAGGGGAATACAAGAACTCCTACGATTGAGAGCACCCCAAAGGCTGAACCTAAGACTATGCCAACTATTAGAGATGCAGTTCCCATAGCACCTCCACCAATTTGACCAATGCCGTAAAAACCTATACCCACCAGAATGCAGGTAACAGCAAATAATACGGCAACTATTATAACTAACGCAAGTGTTGCAGGACTCGCCCCGAAGAAAAACGGACTAAAAATGCTAGACCAAAAACTCATGACTATTGTTAGGGCAGCGGCAAACCATATAATTCCGAGTACACTTGTTATAGCTCCGATTATTCCTCCGGCAAAACCGGTTAATATTGCTCCCCGAGACATTCATTCACCTCCCTTCAATTACTTTGTGTAAAAGAGTCTTAACTTACTCTATATAAACATTACTAGAACAATCAAATCACCTTTTTTAAAAAGTTTTAAAAATGTTTTTTGAAAAAACGAAATAGTTTTACCTTAAAGATCATGTTCAACAAATTTTTGTACTCTTCATTTTTTTAGGTTTTTCTGGTACTCATAC
The DNA here is from genome assembly GCF_052745115.1 of Candidatus Jordarchaeum sp. Classification (NCBI taxonomy): domain Archaea; kingdom Promethearchaeati; class Candidatus Jordarchaeia; order Candidatus Jordarchaeales; family Candidatus Jordarchaeaceae; genus Candidatus Jordarchaeum; species Candidatus Jordarchaeum sp. Next base: position 1,707 of record NZ_JBRAKS010000301.1, on the reverse strand, counting down.
ATCTTGGCTAATACCTCTGCTGCGGTTTCCAGCGTTGAATAGGCAGGCACCCTACTTTCTAAGACATTTTTTAATATTCCAGGGTCTGTGGTAAGGGTCACCGTTACGATGGGTTTTTGATACTTGTCCATAAGGTTTCTCATAACTTCCACAATTTGTTTTGTGGTGCTTTCAGTCCAATTTTTACTTGGACCTTTATTTTCTCTATCTAGGAGTTTGTATATGGATGAACCAACAGCTCTACCCAAAATAAAACCTGAAGCGATAAGAGCGTCAATATTCTTGGTTTTTGCTACTGCTTCTAGGGTTTTGGGCTGAACCTCTCGGTCGATGAGTCCTACGAGATCAACTGGATTACCCCTACTCCAGTATGAGGGAAGTAATTGGTCGATTTCCTTAACTGTTTCTGGTGCTAGTGGAGGAACATCCAAACCCGCTAGTTCACAGGAATCCGAGGCCACTACTCCGTATCCTCCACCCCAAGTTACTATTCCCACTCTGTTACCCTTGGGTAAAGGCAAGTAGAGAAAGCCTACTGCCAAGTCTAGCATTCCGTTAATTGTGGAGGCCCTTATTGCTCCAGACTGTTTTATAGCGGCTTCATAAATTTTGGTAGAACCTGCTAGTGCTCCGCAGTGAGATTTAGCGGCACCTGCACCAGCCCTTGAAACTGCAGCCTTATAGATAATAACTGGTTTTTTTTCTTTGATTCTTTTTACCACTTCAACAAATCTTCTGCCTTCACGTAAACCTTCCAAGTACAAGAGTATTACCTTTGATGAGGGGTCTTCGGCGAAGTATTCCAAGTATTCTAAAGTGGAGATGTCGGCTTCGTTTCCGCTGCTGACAAACTTGCTGAATCCTATTCCCTGCTCACTGCCAAACGCCAGTAGATTGGTTCCGATGTTGCCGCTCTGCGAAATAAGGGAAACCTCACCTGGCTTTGGAAGTATAGGTGGCATAAGAGCGGATAAACTTACTGAAGCACTGTAAACTCCCATAGTGTTAGGGCCCACAAGTAGCATTCCACCCTTACGGGCAATTTTAACCATTTCCCCTTCTAATTTCTCTCCTTCTCTTCCGGTCTCTTTGAATCCTCCAGAAATTACTATGGCTGATTTTACATTGTTCTCTACACATTCTTCAATATGTTCCGGAACCGTCTCGGCTGGTCTAACAATATCTACCAGATCTACTTCTTCCGGCACCTCGCTTAGACTTCGGTAAACTTTCAGGTTCCAAATCTTATCCTCATTAGGATTAATAGGGTAAACTTTTCCCTTATAGCCGTTAGCTAAAATGTTGGCGAGTATAATCCACCCATATTTCAAGGGGTTATTTGAGGCTCCGATCAAAGCCACGGATTTAGGCTCAAAAATGGGACTCAGATCCCGGGTAGTTTTACTCATGGATATTCATCCTTATTTGCCTCTATTATTGTCTTAAGAAAAAGTGAAACTTTTTTATCTTCAAACCTTTGTTTTAATCAGTAATTAAATTTTTGCCAACGTTTACCCTATGTATCTAACAGTCAAAAAAAGGCCAAAACTGTTTTATAGTTATAATTAAAAAACTTTCAATCTCCGTAGCTGGAGAACGGTTTTTGCAAAGGTTGTACCATTTTATTTTGCCCCTGTATGCGAAAGGTGTGTGGCGCTTTTCAGCCGGTGAGTGGTCTGGAATGACCTTATTTTGGGCAACCATGTG
>NZ_JBRAKS010000300.1:0-4839 GCF_052745115.1 Candidatus Jordarchaeum sp. | reverse complement strand
CATAAGTTATATATCAACAAATACCCATATAGGAGTTTCGTCTGAATATATGGATTTAACAATATGCACTAAAAAAAGCAAAATGGAAATAAAGCAATTTTTTATTTTTGCGTCTTTCGAGGGGCAATAGTGTCCATGCACAAGTAGCATTTAATATGTATTACACTTGGTAGTTGTCGGGCCTTTACCAGCCATTCATATATTGCGTTGTATTCTGGGAGACTCACAATCGTTACCAAATCATGCTCTCCAGCAATTACGTAAATGTCTCTTACCGCCTCATCTTCCTCTAAAGCTTTTAAAACCTCTTGCTCAGCTCCTGGCTTAATATCAAAAATCATAAACGCCATCATCTCTCCTCACCATCCTCATACATCTATCAAAGCTGATTTCCAAACCTTCATCACTGGCAGAGTTTTAGTTTTCACTATTTCTCTCAGTTTTCTGATATTCATAACAATATCATAAATTCTTCTCAGATTATCAGAGGCTATAATGGCGACGATATCATGATCTCCCGTAACCAAATGAGACTCCTTTACCTCAGGTGCGGCATGAATCTTTTCGAAAACAGCATCCTCAGTTCCGGGTATAACACTCATTTCCAGTAAAAGAACGTACATCTCCATCTCCTCACAAAGTGATATATTTCTTAACCAACATACAGTTTAATATTTATTTCCCATGGAATTAATAAAAAAAGAACCAGAAGGAAAAAGAGTTAAGCAATTGTGGTCTTCAAGTATCTGGGATTACGCATTAATCCAAGCTCTTCATCATCCGGTTTAATTTTCAGCTTTCCCGCCTCAATTTCCTTCAAAATTTTCAAGATACGATTCTCAATATCTCCCTGAAACTTTAGAGTCGCCGTAAACAACATAAGACTTCTAATCAGAGTATCATTTTCGGACAATTTTGCATCCATAATTTTTATATCACATTTACCACCGATATTTGCTATCTTGGCATCAATTAGCCCAACTTCCTTATTCTTTTCCGCATTGAAAATTCTGTAATCCGTTCCTAGAGACACACGCTTTCCAATAATCTTGTACGCCTCATAGGTTCCACTTCCTTCATTGTATATGTTCAAAGCGTAGGTGTCCGTCCTAAGCTTACCCCGATAAACCTTCTCCACCGTGTGCACAAACTTATCAACATCCAAGATTATGGCAAATACTGTAAGTGGTTCACCTGTACCAAAGGATTTCGCAATCTCCTTGCCAACCAGCTCCTCAATGCTGCCATACCAATCAATGTTTTCCTGCGCTGACTGTTTAAAAGCCTTGATAACCAATCTCTGATCAAAAACACTTTTCAGCTCCGCCTCGTCCCAAATCGATCTTCTATAACCAATTACACCGATTTTATCCTTATCCTTCTTCAACTCTCCATACAAGTCCATATCCTTGGTAAACTGGCGGCTCTGGCTCATAAGAACCTCTCTCTGCCGAATTCCAATCTTTTCGTCATGCAGACTAGAAGACCAGAAGTCCACGGTGTAGTTTACTGTTTTTGACAATATTTTTCACCATCCAAAAATTAATAGTCTGTGATAATATTAGAACAAAACCAATTTATAAAATGTTTTGAGTACAATAGGGAATTATATTAACTAACTTTCATTCCCTTAAAATTTTAGGATTTTCTCAATCCGCAATTACTTGTAATATTTTTCACTTTTACTTATTGAGTCGTTCCTTGTACTCAACCATTTTACGAAGGGATTTAGCCGCTCTCCTAGGATCAGAATATGCTGGAACACCTCGACTCACGAGCATCTGGGTGAACTCTGTGTCCTTTGTTATACTAAATACAGGTCTTTGATATTTTTCTACAAGCTTAGCCGATTCAATGGCAATTTTTTCCATCATCTGTCGATAAATCTGTTCCATCATATTAAGATACTCCTCACTCATGCTACCCCTCTCCCTCCAGTTTTTAACCATAACCGAAAGGTCTCCCGCAAAAAACTGAATAATCAACGAATCAACAACATCATTCTCAAACAGAATATCACCACTCCAAGCCAGCGTATCCACATCACGCGTAGCTGCCAGATCTATGGGATTACCATGACTCCAATAAGGAGGAGCCCTCTCACTTATCCTATCAATAACACTCTGCGGCAACCTAGGCACCTCAAGCCCAAACTCCTCACAAGCATCAGCAGCTAAAACCCCCCAACCTCCACCCGGAGTAATAATACCCACCCTTCCCCCCCGAGGTAGGGTCCCCATCGAAAAAGCCACCGAATAATCAATAAGATCCTCAGTGCCCTCACAAACAATAATATTGTTCTGCTTAGCCACAGCATTAAAAATCTCAGTAGCCCCCGCAACTGAAGCCGTATGCGAGCGAGCTGCACTAGCACCCGCACTAGTTCTACCCGCCTTAATAACTATAAAAGGCTTCCTTTTAGTCAACTCCCGTGTAACTCTCAAAAACTTTTCACCGTTGCGTACACCTTCTATAAAAGCCGCCACAACCTTCGTATCCGGATCATAAGCAAAATATTCCAAAAAATCTTCTATTTTTAAGACCGCCTCATTCCCACTACTAACAAACTTGGAAATCCCTCCACCCATCCTAGCCATCTCCCCCATAAGAACTAAACCTACAGTACCACTCTGACTCACCATACTAATATTTCCAGCAGGCGGAAAACTAGTAGCCATCAGAGTATTCAAACTCAAAGAATTATTGATAATGCCCATACAGTTGGGACCTACTGTTGCTATCCGATTTTCCTCTGCTATTTTTGCGATTTCTTCCTGCATTTGTTTGCCGCGTTCATCCACTTCACCGAAGCCCGCGGTTATTATAATGCATGCTTTTACTCTCTTCTCAGCACACTCTCGAAATACTTGTAGAACATATTCTGCTGGGATGACGATAACGGCAAGATCCACTTCCTTTGGTATGTCGGTGATTTTTGGGTAGGTTTCCACTCCGTGGACTTTCTCCATATTGGGATTTACAGGAAAGACTTGGCCCTTGAATCCGCCAAAAATCAGATTAGAAATAACGCTATTTCCAATTTTGCGTGGAACATCTGTTGCCCCAATGACTGCAACAATTCTGGGCTCAAATAGCGGTTTTAGATCATAGTCGCTATTCATAAATGCCACCACAGGCGAGCTTATATAAAAATGTTATAAATACTTTTTCTCAACATTAAAAACAAATTAAATTATGAGAAAGGCAAACACGCCGAAACACTACTTAAAATAATTTATTTATTTTCCGCTTTCATGATTCTCTCTAAATATTCTTGATACTCCACCATTTTTGCAATACATTTTACCGCCCTTATGGGACTTCCGAAAACTGGCACTCTGCTGTTTCTCAGAACATTATACACTTCACTGTCACGAGTTACAAATAAAACCGGTTTCCCGTACTTCTCACTTACACTTGATGCGCTTTCCGCTAGAGTTCTCATAAACCACCTAGAACCTTTTTTAAAAGTCTCAATCTCTTCCTCGCTAAAAATCGATATCTTAGAAAGAGGATCAAATGAACTTGAAAAATCGTAAGCTATGTATGCATATAGTAATGTGTCAACTACGTCCTCTTCGAAAAGAATCTCACCACATAATTTGAAGAGGTTTATATCTAGGCTAGAAACTAGGTCTATGGGGTTCCTGCGACTCCAGTAACTCGGAGCCAGCTCACTAATCTTGTCCACCACGTTTGCTGGCAAAGGAGGTACCTGTAATCCGTATTCTTCGCAAGCATCAGCCGATAATACTGCCCACCCTCCAGCCCCACTTAGGATTCCCACTCTTCTTCCTTCGGGTAGTGGGCACTTAGCAAAGGCCGTAGCATAATCCACCAGTTCATCACTATTTTCTGCCAAAATAATTCCAGTCTGTTTTGCTACTGAGCGAAAAACCTGAATTGAACCAGCAATTGAACTAGTATGAGAATGAGCGGCTTCAGAACCGGCTTTCGTTTTACCCGCCTTAATTGCTATAAACGGCTTCTTCCTGCTCAGTTCTCTTGCTATATCCCTGAATCTTTTACCGTCCCGGACCCCCTCTATAAAAGCCACAACCACTCGTGCTTCAAGATCACTGCTATAATAGTCTAAGTAGTCTTCTAATTTTAATACCGCTTCGTTTCCGCTGCTCACAAATTTTGTGAAGCCCGCTCCGGTTCTGGAGATGGAATCCATAAGTACCATGCCCAGAGTTCCGGACTGTGAAACCATAGCGATATTTCCCTTATTCGGATTTACAGGACTCATGATCGCGATGAGATTTCCAGAAGCACTATACACCCCCATACAGTTAGGGCCCACTATTTTCATCCCACTTCTTCGACCTATCTCGGAAACCTCATTCTGCATTTTTTCTCCTTCCCCTCCCACCTCCTTAAAACCGGCAGTAATCATAATACAAGCTTTGACCCCTTTCCTCTCACATTCTCTTAAAACCTCAAGAGCAGTATTGGCAGGTACCGTTAATACCACTAGGTCGATGTCTCCTGGAATTGAACTGATATTGGGATAGGTCTTTAATCCTAAAACCTCGTTCTCATATGGATTCACTGGATAGATTTCGCCCCTGAATTCTCCGGAAAGAACTGCAGCGAGGGTAGCACCCCCTATCTTTCCAAATGTATTGGAGGCACCGACCACCGCAATGTTTCTTGGTTTGAATAGAGCATCAAAATCACTTTCTTGTCTGCCCATAGGTTATCGCCAAAGCCGAAGTTATTAGTTCCAGTATAAATAATTTTGGGGAACTTTTTGGTTTAAAAAAGGGGAGGGTGGTAAAATAGGTTCTGATGCCAAATACGGTTGGTAAGGTTAATGTGTGAATCATACCATTC
>NZ_JBRAKS010000299.1:0-4851 GCF_052745115.1 Candidatus Jordarchaeum sp. | reverse complement strand
AAAACTAACCTACCATGTCTCCATGTAAAGATATGTTAAGTTTTAGTGACCAGGACAGAATCCGAATAAATCCCGTGATGTATCCTTAAAATCCGAATATTAGAATTTCCGTAGATTGTTAATGGGAGGATTGCTTTGTGGCTGACGCTATTCCGGTTAATGTGGGTCTTATGGGTCATATAGATCATGGCAAAACAGAAGTGGCTAGAGCCCTGAGTGAGGTTGTCTCCACTGCGGGTCTGGACAAGCATCCCCAAGCTCAGGAGCGGGGAATCTCCATCGATCTGGGATTCACATCCTTCCACTTAAATGGTTATTTAGTGACTCTGGTCGACGCTCCGGGCCACGCAGAGCTTATCAGAAGCGTTGTAGCTGGGGCGAACATCATTGATGCCGCAATACTAGTGGTAGCGGCGGATGAAGGACCAAAAATCCAAACGGGTGAGCATATTATAATTCTCCAAAGCTTCGGAATAACCAAAGTAGTGGTAGCGTTAAGTAAAATGGATTTAGTTGAGAAAAACAAACTTGAGACGGTAAAAAAACAGACTAAAAATGTTCTTAAGGATACTGCCCTAGAGGGGGCTCCCATAATTCCAGTTTCCGCGATTACCGGTGCAGGAATAGAGGATCTCGAAAACGCTCTTAAAGATATTCTGACACCGCCAAAACGAGAAACAGAAGGACCCTTCAAGATGCCTATAGACCACTCTTTCCACATAAAGGGTGCTGGAACAGTTATGACCGGTACCGTTCACCGTGGTAAAGTTGCGGTTGGAGACGAGATTGAAATCATGCCCCTAAAACAGATAACAAAGGTGAGATCAATACAAAGCTTCAGAGAATCAAGAGAAGAGGCTCAGGCAGGGGACCGAGTTGGCATAAGCGTTACCGGTCCTGAACCAGAGAAAATATTTCGTGGATTCTATGCTGGCACGCCGGGTACCCTAAAAGTAACCAATCAGTTGATTGGACGAATTCAAATGAATAAGCTGTTTAAATATCCTCTCCATCCAGGCGTGCAAATACACTTAACCGTGGGAATGCCCACAGTACCTGCCACAATAATCCCCTTTAAAAGGCTCGAGCAGAAAAAACTACTCTTAGAAGAGGTGAAAAGTGGAGAAACCTTCGAAGCTCTTTTCAGGCTTGGAGAAAGCGTTGTCGCTGAGGAGAACACACCTCTTTTAGTTTCTCGACTTGATTTACCCCCCACAATACTGAGAATTGCGGGAAGCGGAAAAGTTACCGATGCTTTCCCCGGCAAAATAGAATTCTTTACTGAAAAAACGAAGAAGGGTGCAGTTAAAACACCGGTTCATCCCAAGGGCAGCATTGTAGTAGGTTTAGCAGAAACCATATATGGTGCCGAGAAACTACTAAATGAAGAGGCTTTCACAGAAAAAGAAACACGAGGAAAAGTGATTTCCCCCTTCGGCGGAAAAGGCGCAGTAATAATCAAGTTCGAAAAACCAGTTTCGAAAGGCGAAACCGTATTTATTAGAAAGCTTAAACAACGCAAAGTTTAAGAGAGGACTTAATTTGAGGGATCTAATCAAAAAATATATGAAGGGTTTAATTCCCCAAAACATGCTGGAAAGAGGGACCATTGTTCTAGAATCTCAACTCGACCCTTTACGCATATTATTCGAACAAAGAAAGATACCGGAAGAGGGATGGAGCGACTCCCAAATAAGACTCCTACTCACAATTCTCTCCATGATGGATACCGACAAGGACCCCCAGGCTGCGAGAGTGGGTGAGAGAGAGGCCAGAGTAGCCTCACCACTAGTTTCAGGACTGGCAGCAGATTTTTGCCACGGAATAGGTCGCAGTGGCGAAATATACGCCGCTCAACCCAAAGCACCAGGGGCTTCAATAATGTACACTATGGTAAACAAGCTAGCTTCAGATGCTATCCAAAGATTTGGAGCCCCCAACTTGAAACATTCCTTACTGCTTCCTTTGCCCACAGGAATGTCCATCGGTCTAACAATATCTGCAATGAGACAGAAGAGAAAGGGAAAATACGTTATTCATCCCAGAATTGATCACAAATCACCCCTAAAAGCCATAGAACTCATCGGCCTAGAAACAAGAATCATCGAGGGCGAATTGAAAGGCGACGCGGTAATCGTTCCCCCCGAAAAGGTGGCAGAGGCAATAAATAAGGAAACAGTTGCAATTCTGTCAACCACCACGTTTTTCCCACCCCGGGAACCAGATGATGTGAAGGAAATAGCTAAAATTGCGAGAGAACATGATATTCCACATGTGATTAACAACGCTTATGGGGTTCAAAGTAGGGAAATCATGAGGAAGATTAGATCTGCGGTGGATGCTGGGCGTGTAGATGCTGTGGTACAAAGCACTGACAAGAATTTTCTTACACCGATAGGGGGAGCAATAGTCTCGGCGCCAGAACCAGAAATCATAAATGAGATTAGCGAGCAGTACGCGGGAAGGGCTACAGCAGCACCTGCAACTCAGTTCTTAGCCGCAATACTAGCTTTAGGGATTAAAAACTACGAAAAACTTAGGGATGAACAGGAGCAAAACCGAAAATATCTGGAAGAAAACCTCAATAAAATCGCAGAGGAATACGAGGAAAGAGTGCTCCAAGTGTATAACCCTATAGCCTGCGCAATGACCATTACCAACAGAGACCCTAAAAAAGTGGGCGGCGCCCTATACAATCTGCGAGTAACCGGACCAAGAGCACTGGGACCAGCAGACTACGGATCATGTGTGGATAAGTACCCCACAGCTTACATGACAATGAATGCGGCAATAGGAACAAGACATGAAGACATAGAAAAAGCTATTCAAAAACTAGAAGAAACCCTAAAACAAGTCAGATAATTTTTATATTACCTCAAAAAAATGGAGATGCTTTAACTCAACTCTTAGCTGGAACTATTTATTTACCCTTCCTTTTCTAATAAGCTGAATAGCACTATAGGAAAAATAGACACCCATAAGTATGAAGACTATTGCCGAGGCTACCACCAGCCAATCCAGTTGGAAACTTAACAATGGGGGATTAATCAGAATATCCAAATAATGTAATCCAATAACCATACCTGCTGAGCCGATTATCACGCATACAATAACATTTAGTTTCGTACCAGTAGATAAGCTAGAATACACATGTATACCTCCTTTATTGTTAATATCCATATCATATATTATCCTTTTTCGTATAATCCAAATCAACCATCCTCATCATAATACTCAAATTAACAGTATAGATACTATAACCCTAAAAGGGGGGATGGATGCCAATCACCCTTTAAAAAAAGGGGGGAATGGACTTTTCAGTTTTTATTATATAAATAACCAGTGTTAGTTCAACTAGGCATTACCCATATCTCTTAGATTCTTGCAAAGTTATTCGGAGCTTTGAATCCCTTGTAGTGTGAGTACTTATATCACACATCTCAACATTTCCATTGGTGGAGACTATAAATCAGGCCGTTTATGTTGAGCGCTTAACATAACCGTTAAAGAGTTCCCTGAATATCAGTGATACATATGTTGGTTCAATCATAACCTACCCATACCCAGTTGCCAAATCCCACATTAGCGTTGTACCACCACATGAAATCGACGTAGGCAGCGAGAGTTGTACTATCAGTAATGTAGTTAACACCAGTACGAGGACAAGTTTGGAGCACTACTCCGTTATAGTATATTATATGGAATGTTATCCAAGACACAAGATCCCACCATGGACCCGCCACCACATAGTGAAATCTTTGGTAGAGCTGGAAGCCATAACTAGGATCCTCTTTTGCATTGAGCGCAGCAACCGTTGATATATCATCCAGATCTGTTTTGCCTTCGTAGTGTTTTTTGTTCCATGTAACAATTGTGTTCACATAATTTTCTTCAGATATTGTTAAAATTTTTGCGTTGCCGTGCCTCATCCCTCTGGTTATTCTCTCTAGAACCTTTTCTATAAATTCGGAGAATGGGAGGTAGTCTCCTTCAAGTTTAGGATACAGTATTTTGACTCCCTTCTTCTCATGAAAATCCACAAAATACTTTTCTGCATTTCTTTTTAAAGCGGTTGCAACTGTACCACAGAACTCTAGAACGTTGTAAACTGTTGTTACTCTACTCTCAAACTTCAAGGTTTCTAGGAACCGGGCATTAACATCATGTCTCTCGTCTCTAGTAAAAATTTCATCAACCACAAAGATGTCTGTATCCACAAGAATCAGAGGCGCTCTCTGCTCCACATAGAAACCTCCAATGCATCCATACCTGCGAAAAACTCAGCAATTTCTGTACGCTCTCCCTCACTTAAGATTCGCGAATAAGCCTTAGTGGTAGTCTTAACTCTCAAAGCTCGATTTATAGTGGTCTTCACAACGCTCTCAGGAAAATACCTTGAGATCAGAAGTCTTATGGATTGAAGTAAGAAATCGGTTCTACTCTGAAAAACACCCTTCTCTATCAACTTATCAATTAATTCAAGCAAATTAGCTGGAACTCGAACTTGAGTTAATATGTTTCCTCTTTTACCGTTATCCTTCAAATTCGATACATCACCAATTCTTGTATTATTTTTAAATACTAAAAAATGTATATATTTAGCACATGAGGATCGAACTGGCTTTATATGCTCCCTTTTTCCGAAAAAGGGTTTATTTCGGGTATTTTCCTCGGGCCCATATATTCAATATTAGCTCCCAAATGTTTGGCTTATTCCTGGTGATGGTGGGACTTGCTTGTTTCCATATCCCTGTGCCCAAAATTTTTCACATGTAGGTGTTAAAAATCGGATAATTTCGTGTAAAGCGAACACGAGAAACTGGGCGGTTCCAACCCTTCCAAAACAACAGG
>NZ_JBRAKS010000298.1:0-4870 GCF_052745115.1 Candidatus Jordarchaeum sp. | reverse complement strand
GATTTAATCCAAACAATTTGCAAAAATCTACTGTTGATTCCTAACAAAGTTTGGAGTGTGAAAATATGGAAGATGAAGTACTTAAAGATCTTAAAAGAAGATATGAAAGAGGTGCCCCTAATTTATTAGGTCGTTTAGTTGCGTATTTATCGGTTGCCTCCATAGTTGCCATAATCCCCATTGTATTCATATCTTATTTACTTCTCGAGGTGGTGCCAATTGATATTCCTTGGTACCTTATAATCTCTCTAGCACCTGTTTACGTTGTCATAGCAAGATGGATTTTTAACCTAACCCTCATTGGCATAGCGCGATTAACATTGAAGCCTGTGGAAGAAGGAATATATGAGATGGAAGCAAGTAATAAGAACATTAGGAACTGGCTAATTAATGGTATTGGAACCACACTAGCTCTACACTACGTGGGATACGAGCCTTTCGGCATGCCCGCTCTAAGTAGTTATGTTCTAAGGCTGCTCGGAGCAAAAATGGGGTATGGAACACAGGCGTCATTCATCGCCGATCCTTACCTAATGGAATTCGGCGACGGAGCAATAGCCGGTGGAGGAACGATTCTATCAGGGCACGCTTTCGCTGGTGGACGACTAATAATTGGAAAAACAAAGTTGGGAAGGAATGTAACGGTCGGAGCCAATAGCGTCCTGTTCCCCGGTGTGGAAATTGGTGACAACAGCATTATAGCCACGCTGTCCACGGTGCCTTATAAAACCAAAGTTCCACCAAACCAATTATGGGCCGGTAACCCTGCACATCAAGTCGGAATAGTGGGTAAAGACGGAAAAATTAAAATGTTAGAAAAGAAAAAAGGTTAACTTTGTCCCATAACTAGAATTATTCAGAATAAAAGTAAAATCTATTTTCTCTAATCCCTTCTTTTATTCACTTAGCCAATATGAGAATCGAATCAGACTTGTTTAGATTCGTATGGGAGAAAAGGCTATTTTACCATAAAAAATTTAACTCAATTAGGAATACTCCATATCATTGGTAGTGGATCTTAATGGAAAATTTAAAAGTAATGATATTAGACTCGACACTGCGTGAAGGGGAACAAACTCCCGGCGTTTCCTTCAGAGTAGAAGAGAAAATTGAAATTGCAAAAAAACTAGACGAGATTGGAGTCAGCATGATTGAAGCAGGTTCCCCTATGGTGTCAGAGGGAGTGAAAGAAGCCATAAAAAAAATTGCAAAAGAAAACCTGAAAGCCGATATAATAAGCCACATAAGACCGGTAAAGAGCGATGTGGACTTGTCCTTAGAGTGTGATGTGGACAGAGTAGCCATCTTTATTGGTACATCGAAAAGCCATCGTGAAGCCAAATTGAGAATGAGTAAAGAGGAAATCGAAGAAAGGATCTTGGAAGCAATCAGCTATTCTAGGGATCACGGCTTAAAAGTTCGTTTCACTCCAGAAGACGCCACCCGAACCGAATGGGAATACCTTCTACACATCTGTAAACAAGCTTCTGAGGCAGGAGCCGATCGAATAAGCGTAGCAGACACAGTAGGCATTATGACACCAAACCTGATGTATGACCTGGTCTCAAAGATTCACGCTAACGTAAAAGCAGAATTAGACCTTCACTGCCACAACGATCTAGGACTAGCAGTAGCGAATTGTTTAGCAGGGGTACAAGCTGGAGCGAACGTAGTACATACAACTGTAAATGGGCTAGGAGAAAGAACAGGCATTACACCTCTTTCTGAGGTTGCCGTCGCCCTGAAAGTGCATTTTGATATTGATACTGGGATTAAATTTCCACTTCTTTCCGAATTATCTAGTATTGTGGAAAGATACAGTGGCGTCTACATTTCTCCAAACACACCCATCATAGGTACAAACGCTTTCTCACACAAAGCAGGAATACACACCTCTGCGGTGCTCGTTAATCCGGAAACCTATGAAGCATTCGACCCCTCCATACTGGGTAGAGCAAGAAAAATCATTGTGGATAAATACGCAGGTAAGCACGCTGTAAAGGCTAAGCTAGACGAAATGGGAATAAATGTTAACGAAGACCAACTAAAACAAATAACCATGGGAATAAAGGATCTTGCAGATAAAAAGAAGCGCATAGAAGACTCTGACATCTTAACGGTAACAGAAAAAGTCTTGGGACACAGAGTAAGCGGGGAATCCCCAGAAATGATAAATGGCTTAGTGTTCATCCAAACAGACCCCCACATATACACCACAAATATTATCCGAAGAGTGATCGCCATCAACGGGGTCTCCGAGGCTTACGAGATCAGTGGAGATTACGATATAATAGCACACGTTCAAGCAAAGGACGTAGCAGCACTAAATGAATGCCTAGAAGCTATTAGAAACGCAAGAGGAGTAGAAGCCACAACCACAAAAATAGTTCTAAAACGTTTCCTGAGAAACGCAAAACATAGAGAGGAAGCAAAAGGACTACGGAAAATCTTCGGTTAAAAATTCTTAAAAACATTCACAAAACAGTAACCGGAACTAACCCCAATTTATTAAATTGAAAGTGGAAATTGTTTCAAAATTTAATGTTTTTGTGTTCTGAGAAACAAAAGAAATAAATACCTCTATGTATCCCATTTCTCTAACTTTTGGAGGTATATTTACAATGGGGTATTATCTTCCGATCAAGTAGGAAAAATGGTTCTAAATTCGAAAATACTTTTAAGATAATATACCCCCTACCCCAAGTATACCTACTAATTTTTCAGCGAGGCAACAACCATGCAGAATAAAATAGGCATAGATCAATCCAAATGTAGCGCTTGTAAAATTTGCGAAATATTCTGCGCAGCTTGGAACACTGGAACCGCGAACCCAAAAAAAGCACATATAAAAGTTATAAACAGATTTCCTGAACCCGAAATCCAGTTTCTCGATAGCTGTAACCTCTGTGCGTTTTTAAACGTTGAAATCCCTATTTGTGTAAAATACTGCAATAGAAACGCATTAGTATTGAGGGAGGAAAGCTGAATGGAACTTGGAGGATACACAGGTAAAAATTTGATAATAGACGTCTCTAACAGAAGCTTCAAAACAATTGATTGGCTTGAACAGAAAAACGACTGGCTAAAGCTCATTGGAGGAAGAGGATTCGGGGCAAAAATAATGTGGGAAACCACTGATGCAAAAACCAATCCACTCAGTCCAGAGGGTATAATTACCCTCAACACCGGACCCCTCACCGGTCTACCAGTTCCTGGAGCGGGAAGAATATCAATGTGCGCAATTAGTCCTCAAACAGGAATTTGGGCGGACAGCAGTATTGGAGGAAATGCAGGAGCGGAAATCAAACAGTGCGGTTACGACTCAATTATCATAAAAGGCAAAAGCGAAAAACCAGTATACCTATACCTGCATGATGAGGACGTGGACTTTGAGAATGCTGAACACTTGTGGGGTAAGGGTAGTTTCGAAACTGAAACCATAATAAAGGAGGAGTTAAACAACGATCCAAGCGTATTAACCATAGGCCCCGCGGGAGAAAAACGCGTACTATTCGCGTGTATAACAACAGATTATGGTCGCCAAGCAGGAAGAACAGGAATGGGAACAATTCTTGGATCAAAAAGTGTAAAGGCAGTTGCCATAAATGGAACAAAAGATGTGCCAGTTGCAGATCTAAACAAAATTATAGAGATAACAGAGGAAGCAACAGAATACATGATAAAAAGTGACCCAGAACGCTACAACATCTTTACACGCCACGGCACCACCATGGCTCTGGACTGGGCTCAGGAAGTCGCTTGTCTACCAACCCGCAACTTTCAAGAGAACGTATTTGAAGAATCAGAAAACATAAATGCGGATAGCATGGAACAAAAAATCAAAGTAGGAGACCGAGGCTGCTACTGCTGTCCACTCGCTTGTGGAAAACTAACAAAAACTAAAGTAAATGGAGAACAGGTTTACGTTGAAGGACCGGAATACGAAACCCTCGCCCTTTTGGGTTCAAATCTAGGACTGGGAAATATAGAGGATATAGCAGCAGCAAACTATCTTTGTGACCATTATGGGATAGATACTATATCAACGGGCGTTGTTATAGGATTCGCTATTGAATGCGCCCAGCGGGGAAAAATTTCACTGGACGGATTAAAACCGGAGTGGGGTAATACTGAAACCATATTTAGTCTAATAGAAAAAATAGCCTACCGCAAGGGTCTGGGAAACATATTAGCCGACGGGGTTAAAAAAGCCGCAGAAGCTTTCGGTAATGGCTGCCAATCTATGGCTATGCATGTTAAGGGATTGGAACAATCTGGCTATGAAACAAGATCCACGCCCGGAATGTCCCTAGCATACGGCACCTCCGACATGGGAGCCCACCACAGCCGTTCCACAATCGTGGGATGGGAAACAAGAACCGACCGATTGGGAGTAACCAGAGAAAAAGTTGAAATGCAGATATATCTCCAGCATCAACGCAGCCTGTTTGATGCCTTGGGAACATGTCGATTTCAGTACTGTGAAGCCAAGCTTCCACCTGAGGAGTTTTACCCAAGATATTACGTTGCGGCTACTGGATTAAACATGAACCAAGAAGGATTGCTTCTGGGCGCTGAAAGAATATTTAATCTAACCCGTATGATTAATATTAGACGCGGTGTTTCGAGAAAGGACGATTATCCACCGGCTAGAGTCTTCGATGAAGCATTACCTAGTGGTCCATACAAGGGTAAAAAGATGAGTAGAGAGGAATACGACAAACTCTTAGACATGTACTACGAGATACGAGGATGGAACCACAACGGAACGCCTACAAGAGAAAAACTGCGAGAATTAAACCTTGAGATAGAATAGATTATTTACAGATTCTTCTCAAAACTTCTTTTTAAAGCCTATTTTTAAAATTCA
>NZ_JBRAKS010000297.1:0-4875 GCF_052745115.1 Candidatus Jordarchaeum sp. | reverse complement strand
GTAAGATTTAGAGGGCGTTTAGTTAAAAAAGATGTTTACTTACTAAAACTTTGCAAAAATTAGTACTGCAATAAATCCACATAAAGCTTCAAAGCCCATAAGAATTAAAACAAGGTTATACTCTTTAATTCCCCCTGTTATTTTCATTATGAGCTGCCCCAACCCTACAGGCCTTGATCCAGGGCAGTATAATTTCCCATTGTTATACTTGCCCCACCATCCTTTGCTTGGAAAACGGTTTAATGCCTTTAAAATAAAATCTATTACATATGGTATAAGAATAATAACCCCTGCAGTTTCAAAATTTCCCAGTACCACTGCAGAAATAATAATAGCCCCTATACTCAATGTACCAACATCACCAATAAATATTTTTGCAGGATACCAGTTAAATATTAAAGCTGCAACAAGTGAACCTGCAGCAGCCATTAGAATTATCAAGGTAGTTGGTCTGTATAATGTAAAAGCAATTACAGAAAGTGCCCCTGTAGCCATAAGCCCCATTCCTACTTCAAGCCCATTAAACCCCGCAAGCATATTTACAGCATTTGAGGCCACAGTAACACTCAAAGGTACAATAAAAAGAGGGTAAAATATTTTAAAATCTACATGTCCAATAAAAGGAACTTTTATAATTGTATACCCTGCTTCAATTGCAGCAAGTGGTATAGCAGCAAAAAAAAGGAGTAATTGCTTTAATACTCTGACGTATATGCATTAAATCATCGATTATGCCAATTAAGCCTATAAGTAAAATCATAGCCAGAACTGCAAATAATTCCTGAATCTTTAAAGTATTGCTGAACAAATCTCCAGTGAAGGTATCGAACCCGATAGCTAATAAAATCCCTCCAGAAAATCCAGTAATGATTCCAATACCCCCCATTTCAAATATTTCTGGTTTGTCAGGCTTGTTCATATCTTTTCCAGTAATACCCGCCTTTTTTAATCGTGGTATTAATAAATATAAAGCAAGTAATGAAATGATGAATGAAAAGCACAATATTAAAAGACTCATTAAATGAATTCCCTGTATGTATTGTTTTTTACAATTCCATTTTATACAATTAGGTTAATTTTCAACCCATTATAATAGTCAGAAGAGTAATATGTCAAATAATTAAAAGGAATTTTAGATGGGTATAGACATAGGTACCAAATATTCTGCTATTTTTAATATCCCATCCAAGCTCTTAAACTACATATTTATAGAGTATTAATTCCGAAAACAAGGTTTTTCTGGACTTAGAAAATCTTATTAAGAGAGAGTATTTTTAAGATGATAATTATGAGAACATAAAGAAGGCAATCCAATTCCTGGGAATAGATTTTAATAGAAAAGTATTCATTTTTTGTGATGAGGTCCAGTTCGTTAAAAGCTTATCATCTATAGCGAAATATTTTATTGACCATTACTATGTGAAATTTTTTCTTACAGGCTCTGCAAGTTTCTATATTAAAAATCTTTTTACAGAATCTCTTGCAGGCAGAAAGTTTATTTTTGCACTTTACTCCCTATCTTGTAATGAGTTTTTCACCTTCAAGAAAATAAAATCCAAAATTCCTGATAAAACAGAAGATATAACTCAAACCATCTTTAAAACTACCTCACTCTATTAAGAAAAATATATACTTTTTGGTTGTTTCCCCCCGGGTGTACTGAAAGATAAGGCTTAAGATAAAAGGAAAGCTGTTGAAGATTTTTTTACATCATTTTTTAGTTGAAAGTAACTCAACTGTGTGATTTCAGGAAAAATCAGGTAGTTTGAGATCTGATGTTACTGCTTATGCAGAGAATAGGCTCAAAGTTAGATATCCAGAGGGTTTCAAAGGAATTGGGGATTTCGCGAATAACATTTAACAATTATATATCCTTTCTTGATGGAACATATTTTATTAAAACTATCAGACCTTTCAATAAAGGAAAAGGTACCGAGATCAGCAAAATGCCTAAAGTTTATTTGTGCGATAGTAGTATAGCAAACAACTTCAAAGTTAGATATGGATGAGCTTTTTGAAAATAGTGTTTTTCAGAACCTGATGTGAATCGGCAAGTATAATGACCCCGGGTCGGCAGTTTTAGTGACCCCCCTTTCCCGGTGTTTTTTAACTAACCACTTTTGGTTTCGATAGTCAATCCTTTTGTCTTTTGAAAATGAAAAATCTTAGTCGCAGGGTTGTGGGAAGTGTGGGTAACTCCTTCGGAGTTATCAAAGCAGGCTGTGTAAAAATCCCTGATTTTTCCACAGGATGCGGTACTTTTTACAACAATCGTGTCGAGCGATCTGGTTTCGTTGGGAATAATCACAGATTCTTCCTTTCCGCTGCCTCAGCAGTAATCTCTTTCGTCCTCTGGACAAAGTTGTGCACGCGATAGCTCTTCCCCTCGATCGTGATCTTTACTGCTCTATGCACGAGCCTATCCATCGCAGTGCTTCTCATTAACGGGTTAGTAAACACCATTGGCCACTCGTTAAAATCACGGTTGCTGGTAATAATGGTGCGGTGTTTCTCATAGCGCATGCAGATAAGCTCATAGAGGTCAGCCTGCCCGTCTTCTGTTAGGGTTTTGAGTCTGAAATCATCCAAAATGAGGAGAGGGATGGAGCACAACTGCTTGAGCCTTCTCTCATGGGTCCCATCTCCTCTCCCTGAGTGAATCCACCCAAAGAGGGCGCCTGTGCGCCTGAACATCACCTCATACCCTCTTTTACAGGCCTCATAGCTTAGGGCCTGAGCCAGGTGGCTCTTGCCCACACCGCTTGGCCCAAGTAAAAAAACATTCTCTCTCTTCTCCAAAAACCTGCAGGTTGCAAGCTCCCTAATGGTGGGCTGGTGAATCTGCGGGTTGAAGGTGAAATCAAAGGTCTCTAAGGTCTTCTCAAGATCAAAAGCACTTTTCACCAACCGGCGGGCAAGCTGCTTGAAATCCCTCCGTTCCACTTCGTCTGTGAGAAGAAGGTCAAGAAACTGTGAGAAACTCCACTTTTCCTTCATCGCCTGCTCTAATCGAAGGGGTAGGGTTTCCATGATACCAGAGAGTTTCAGCCTTGAAAGCTTTGGTCTCAAGAAGCTTAAATCGTCCATTGCATCCTCCTATTGCATAATATGGTCTGAACTGAATGGATCGAAGTACCCATATTCCCTCTGAAACCGGAAGTTAAGTTGCCCTGAGGGCTCAATAGGGTATTCGAGAGGTTCTTGTTCGAGTCCTTTCATGAGTACGTTTTTCACGCTCCTGTATGTCGGTGTATCGTAGTAGAGGGCCCTTTTGCAGGCCGCCTCAAGCCGTGAAGAGGTGTATTTCTCAGCAAACCGGATGAGTCCCCTCACAGGCCGGAACCCATCTACCGCTTTATCTTCGAAGATCCTTTCAGCCACTCCCTGCACAGATGGACCAAAACGAGCGGCCCAGTTTAAAAGTCCCTGTTTTGAAAGGTTCAGATATTCCTCAAGATATGGAGGCGCATGCTCCGACTTTCTCTTGTACTCCCAAAGCTTTGTGGCTCTTTGGTGGTTTGTGATCTCTTCGTAATCGTAGAAGATCCGTACAATCATGGAGTTTGCTACCACGAGCACCTTCTCTCCGATATACCGATAGGGGACAGAGTAAAAGACCTTCTCAAACTGAATCCTCCAATCTGGCCCCGCAGAGGCCTCCTTGCATTTCACTGGATCCCACCGGTTTGATGGAAGTGGGTTGAGTGCCATAACTTCTTCCTGCTCAAAGAGCTCCATTGGACTTATTCCCATTTTCTGAATGATACGTACATCCGAAACCTCCTGGTTTCATCTATCAAGCTCCTCCCTTAGCTCATCAGCATAGGGTATCTCGTGTCCCCTCTGTCGCTGCTTCTCCTTGAAGAGAGGCAGAAAGTTCCTTTTCACGTACTTCACGTCACTATCAACTCCCCCTTTGTGTTCTGCGGAATAAGGGACACAGGGACTGATCATAAATCCGTAGTGTTCTGCAAGACTGCGGTATGCCCTGTTCACCAGAGGGTTTTCAAAGGACGCTCTGATAATCGCAGCCTTTAAATTGTCCGGTGTAGTTTTCCTGGGCACTCCCCCAAAATATTCAAACGCATGGATATGACAGCGGAAAAAGGTCTCCTGTTTCTGATCAAACACCACTTCCCGATAGGCCTTCCGGGAATGCCGAAACCTGCCGGAGAAGAACCACGTCTTCCTTCTTGCTTCGGTGTTCACATCCCAAAATATTCCCAGATACCCGAAATCAACCTCCATTACCTCCACCGGAATAGTCTTACGTACCATTACCAGTCTGGGTTTCTGAGGAAATTGCTTGTGAATATACCGCCGTACCGTGCTCTCAGAGCATTCCACCTGCTCACATAACATCCTATGCATTACCACGAAACTATACCCCTCTTTTATCCAGCGCTCTATCTCCTGCTTGAATGCATCCAAGAGGTGTGGGCTTGCCTCCACTACGGTCTCTAATATGGTGTATGCTTCTTTGATCTCCTTCTCCGAAGGCAGTGGATAAGAGGAGTTAAGCCACCCTTTCTCCTCTGCGACTCTCTTTAATCTCCTGACCACAGTTCTATGATGTTTGAGCTCCCGGCTGATCCCTTTGATCGACTCTCCTATCCTGAGCCTCTTCAAAATGTCCTGTAGTTCCATAGTCCCTATCGTCCTCGGCATCCTACCCTCCCTGTATGTGTTATTGTTCTCTTTAAGATACACATAGGGGGGTCAGAATGAATGCCGGAAGAGGGGGGGTCACTATATTTGCCGAAGGGGGGGTATAATAAATGACGAGGGGTTGTTACTATCTATGCCGATTTACATTTGTGTTTTAAAGGGGTTTTACCATATGTTACAGGTTTTTTTCATTCAAGACAATTGAAA
>NZ_JBRAKS010000296.1:0-4882 GCF_052745115.1 Candidatus Jordarchaeum sp. | reverse complement strand
AAAGTCCAAGAATGGTATTATTTATCATTAAATCTTTCTACTGTTGTGAACCCTAAGGGACCGCCAGAAAAAATACTATTACCAAAAACTACAAGAAAAATATCCAGAACTAATCCCGAAATACAACCAGATATGTAGCGAGCATGAATATCACGCAAATGAAGAATACAATGAAAAATTGAATAGCATTATTCTACAGGCATGCCGAGAGTATGAAATGCCTCTAAGAATCCCCCATCAGCTTTTCCATGGAAAAATCGAGATCAAAGACGAGATATCACACGTACTCCAACAAATAGGATATCTACTAGACATGATAGGAAAAAGAGGAAGCGCATACCGAAAAGCAGCTAACCAAATCTTCAAGACCACAGACGATATTACCAAACTTACAAAGGAAGGAAGAATCACTGAAATATCTGGAGTGGGTGAAAAAATCGGAAAAATTATAGAAGAAATAATTGAGAATGGAAAAAGCGAATATTACCTTAAATTGATTAACCTCTGAAATGAGTCTCTTTAAAATAAAAAAGATTAAAAAATCCAAAAAAAGGAAGAAGAAAAATTTTTTAGGCGATTTATGCTTTTCCCGTAGTCATATTTATAGCGGTTGCGATGTCTTCTGCATCAACCATGGGAATCTGCCAATTTGGCTTGGCGTAAGTTTCCTTAATCTTGTTAACTAGAGCATTCTTATCCGTAGCCTTTACTCCCACAAGCGATTTCTCCATCTCTCCCAAGTACGGCAACGGGGAACAGTAGAAGTCTCCTGAAATCATAACATCTTTTATCACGTCGTTTTTATCACTTAAAACATGAGCCACTATGAGTTTTCGAGCCTTATTCCTAGCCATGCTCAGTTTTTGATCAGCTGGAATTTTTGCAAATCTTCTGGCACTTGATACTCTGAAGTTGTGTTCCTCGGATAGCGCCACTGCTCGGTTTCCATCATATGCCTTCTTCTCCTCTGGCAGCATCTCTCCCTCAACCAGTTTAATCTCCAGCATGTCCTCGAAAGCCTCTACCACAGCATCCCTGAACTCTTCCCTTGAGGGTAACTTGCCGGTTTCAGCTTCAACGCTGGCAATGTATTTTTTCACATCACTGACCTTCTTGTCCTTCCACTTCTCCGGAGGAATCTTAGCAACCTGCAAAAATTTCGCTACGTCTGGAGGCCCCAGACTAAAAATGGTGTTCTGAACCATTATGTTTCCAATATTCGCAAAACCGAAACCAGTAATCTTTTCAAAACCCACCTTAATATCTCCGATGTGATCGTAGTAGGCTCGTTTTGCTCCTACTCTCCAGTAGGCTTGTGCCAGTGCTCCGCCTATTTGGCAGAATGCTTTGTCCATGTTTGGGTATCTGTCTGCGTTGAAGGTCATGAGCATTGCCATTGATCCTTTGGGGTCTATTAGTATTGTTCCTCCGCCTACTCCTAGTCTGCGTACGATTTCCACATCTAGGTCTTCTGCCTTGGCTACGTCGACCTCGGTGTCTATGTCTTGGAAGAATCCCAGGCTAACGCCTAGTTTTTTGAATCCTCCAATAAATATGGTGTTTGGTGCTCCCACCATTTTTCCAGTTATCAAAGCAGCTGGCCACGCTACCGTGTCAGCCATATCTCCTTCTGGATTATAAATTAGTCTCCATTCTTCAACCAAAACTCTTACCTCCCAAAAATGTTCATGTACTCGTTGAAGTATTTTTTGTATATTTGATGTTATTAAATTATTTAAGCATTTGGATGAAATTAGGTTCTAAAAAGTTTTACGCAACTTTTTATGATAAATAAATTAGTACATGATTTGCGATTTGCATTTAGTTAATGGAAAGTTGGAGGTGGAATTTTGTTTTTAACCAAGTATGAGATAAGGATGCTTAATGGAGAGCTGGGCTCTGTTGTCTAAGGAGCTATGTAGCACTTATTTAAGTATGGCGGTGCTCTATTTTTCGATAATATTTATTAGATTATTCTGTAGAGATACTAGGAAAGGTGTGGCTATATGATGAGTTGTTCTTCAAGCTATTCTCTGGTGGATCCAAGTGGCAAAGAATTGAGCGGTGGAGAGTGTGAAGCCAAGCTTGAGGAAGAAAGTCTTTCCATTCTACCTGAATCTGGTGAGGCATTGTTTATCTCATTTCGAGACCTTCTTGAGATTTCGGCGGGAGATTATAAGATTAGTCTTTCACTAAGCTCAAACGAGAAACTTAACCTTTTTAATCTTGGCTACCATTATGAAGATTTCTTGAGAATTTTAAACGAACAGCGTAATAATCTCATACTAAAAGATATGCTGGTTACTGAAAAGCTAGCAATGAAGTCCGACGTAGAAGCGAATTTCACTTACACCGATGAAAGTAATCAAAAGAAGCAGGAAGGAAATTGTATTCTTCGCTTGTACGAAACATCTTTTGTGGTGATGCCTGAGAAGGCAGAGATTATGAGGATTCCCATCAGTGATATTTCGGGATTCTCAAAGAAGGATTATACGCTGGTTATTAATACGGAACTCGGAGAAAGACTAGTTTTCTCGATGATGGGGGCACAATTGGATCCCTTTACAAAAGCGTTATCCGACGCGGACAATAAGCTCCAGCTCAAAGTGCAGTCTCTGCTTAAAGAGATTCTGCCAGAAATGGATTCAGCAACTATTAAAAAAGTAGCCAAATTCATGAAGGAAGGAAAATTAGCAAAAAGAAGCGATATAGAGTCAGTTTCCCCAAAACTGTGGACAGCAATGGAAAAGAGGTTAAGCACCATAGGTATAAAAGAAGAATACGACTTTCTAAAATCAATGTCACAACAAGAGAAGATTTGCATCGGTATAAAACGCGGACTTATGGGCGAATTGACAGGCGATTACTTCTGGTTTTTTGTTCCCATTTACAGCACAGACCCAAAAAAGCCAGGTAATGCGGTAGCCATGGAGGCTTCCTCTAGCAAGACACCATCTGGTGAGGAACCTTCTAGTGAGGAAACCTCCGCTGAGGATACTTCGAGTGAGAACACTTCAAATGAGGGTTCATCTGGTGATGATGCTTCTAGCGGGGAGACATCTGGTGAGGGTGTTGGAAGGGCGACCTACTTCTTCAGAATAGTGAGCCGAAATGATTATCCTAAATTTAAGAACCTAGAAGACTTGCACAAAGAATTTGATGAACTTACCAAAAGAATGAGCAGGTGCATGATCGATATAAACTTCAGGCGAGAGCCAATATATTTGCCAGATGAACGATTGGACGAGCCGAGATATTTAAAGTACAAATTTGCGTTAGTGAGGTCATCCTCACTTCAAATTCTTCGCAGCCTTTTCATAGGTAGAGTGATTCACAGTTCGCCTGAACAGTGGAAAAAAGATGTCACAGATTTATTGAAGTTCAATGTGAGCACACGAGATGACTCCGCCAGATGGACGAAGGGAGTGGACGAAAGTGAAAGCGAGAAAGAATAAATATAAACAATTCGTATAAGAAAAAAGGAGGTTAAATCATGTTAGGATATAAACATCCATGTACTTACTGCGGCAAATTAATTCCCCGAGAATCCAATGTTTGCCCATTTTGCGGGAGATCGGAACCTTTAGGTCCATTAAGATGCCCCAAATGTCGCAGCCCAATCGAGGCAGGTTGGAAAAAATGTAGCGTCTGTGGATTACCCTTAGAACTCACTTGCCCGAACTGCGGCAAAATAACCCCCCTTGCAGAATACTGTGCGAATTGTAACTTTCGCTTAGTGGTTACTTGTCCAAAGTGTAAAACGGAACAACCGCCAATCGGTGAGAAATGTTTAAATTGTGGCAAACCACTACCAAAGATTAAGAAAGGAGGTAAGAGATGATGGTAAAAATGCAACCATTCACAAGAAACATGGAAGACAACAGCACTGAAGCGGGTTTCCAGTTTACGTTCTTCTGCGATATCTGTCAGGCTGGCTACAAATCCGAATTTATACCCTCTAAAACTTACAAGAAAGGATCGGTGTTACGCGGCCTTGGAAAAGCTGCGAGTGTAGCAGGAAGTATCGGTGCACGTGTAGCTGATTTAAAAGGTTTATCTGATGTAGCGAGAGCGGCTGAAACTTTAGAAGATGCATCTTACCGAACTCCGGACGTAATTTCCGAGCGATTCGAGGGCATGTCTCCTGCGTGGCAAAAAGAACATCAAGCGGCCTTCGCAGCGGCAGTAAACGAGGCTAAGGGTCAATTCCAACGCTGCCCGAAATGTAGACTATGGGTCTGTGAAAACGATTGGAACGAAGAGGAAGGGCTCTGTGTTGAGGATGCGCCACGTGTAAGCACTGAGGTAGCGGCTGCAAAGGCACAAAGGGCTAAGGAGCAGATATGGGAAAAGGCTAAGCAAGCCGAGGTTTTCACTGGTAAAATTGAGAGTAAACAAACCATTTGTCCTGAATGCGGCAAGCCGGCTGGGGCAGGTAAGTTCTGCAACAATTGTGGTGCACCCCTTGCAATGAAAAAATGTCCGAAGTGTGGAGCATCAAACCCAGCAGGTACCCGATTCTGCGGCGAGTGCGGAACTAAACTCAAATAACACTCATTTATTAACATGTGGTCTGGAAACAAAGACCCTTACGTCGTCCAGCACATTATCAGTAATAACCAGCACCTTCTTTTTATGAAAATACCTTCTTCTATTTTTTCCTTAATGATTTTTATGAGGATGGTACTTTAAAGGATTTTTTCTTATCATGGAAGAAGAGGTTATCTCCGAGCCGGCATGAAGGCAGAGATGTACTTATTTAACCTAGTTGATTACTAAAGTGTTTTGATGGTTTTTTTGTCTAGGTTCTCTTTTTCAATTGTACTAGTTATTTGCTATGAAAAAGCTTTTCGCTTCAGTCCGAGAGGGGGCTGACCAGATA
>NZ_JBRAKS010000295.1:0-4893 GCF_052745115.1 Candidatus Jordarchaeum sp. | reverse complement strand
TTGCATCGATTTAAAGGTTGGGTGGCCAACGTATACTTCCCGTTTACGGTAAAAAGTACAATCGTTTAGTCGTTTTGTGTCCGAGACTAGAAGAATGGTTATTAGAAGCTGTAAAACAAGCTAATATGCAAATGGGAAATTATGGTCTACCAAATGATGGTATGAAGCTACACCAGAGAATAAATATTAATATTAACAAACTCGAAAGGCTAATACGCGATTTAAAAGATTGCGACAGAATAAAAAATTTGAAAAGGTTTCTCCAACCATAGTAAACATAGCAGTAACAGTCCTAATAAATAAACATCCATAGTTAATCAATTAGTACGAATCCATACCAGTTTTGGAGATTATCTTTCTTTTGAAGAGGTTCACTTGGTAGTCCCAAATTTCGCACCGTTTTGTAATCATCAATTCCGAAGCTTGACTCGCAGGGTATTATTTTTTTCAGCGGAAAGGAAGTTTTCCTTTTTTAACATTACAATCTTTACACCGATTGCAGGTACGAAATGCATAAGCGAAGTAATATTAAAAATTAAAAATGCCTACAGAGGTGTAAAACAAATTAATGTATTTGGAATTAGCTGAAAAGTTTAAAAATTTTTAAAAAAATACACTTAAGGTAGGGATAAGAATGCCAGAGACACTAGGTAAAATAGCGAAACCTTCGGTGGACGAATTTAAGGAAGGCAGAAAATTATATTGTGTTCCATTATTAATTAATATTAAAGAGGGCCCAAGTGAATACCAAGAAAAATATAATCTTTATTGGGAACAGGTTGCTGAACATATAAACGGACTGGAAAAAGCAGGTAAGGTCAGCAAAATATATCATGAAGCTGTTTTCCTTCCCGAAGAGAAAGGACTAGAAGCTATTAAACAGTTGAATGAAAAAAGCTACCAACTAGTTAAACATAAGGTTGAGCAGGGAGCCAAACTTCAAGCTTTAGAAGACAGGGACTTATTCAACGAGTACACGGATTGGCTTGTGGCTTTGTCAGTGGTGGGGAGGAGTAAAAAAGTTGCGGATAAAGTTCTTGAATATTACCGAGAGGTCAGTGATAGAAGAGATGAACATGTTGCAAAACAAATAAACGAAACCCTAAAAGAGGGAGAAGCCGGAATGCTGATTATGAGCGACGAATACAGAATACATATCCAAACCCAACTATCACCAGATATTCAGGTTTTTTTGGTGAGACCCCCCGCCCTAAATGATATACAGCAACTACTCAGAGAGATGTTGCAGCGTTAATTCAATTCCAAACCTCCACCCGATACACAAATATTCTTGATCAATCATCCCAACTTACATGATATTCAACGACCAATCAGAGAACTAAGCATTAATCCGTAATTACTTTTGCCTTACCCTCAGTTACCTTCGCCCCGTCTTGGTTTTCTACCCAGATATCGCATTCAATGATTTTTTCTCCATTTTGGATATATTTTCTTTTAACTACTCCTTTGTTTACTATTTCATCTTCAATATATATTGGAGATATGTATCTGATCTCTAGACTCTTAATGCACTC
Source organism: Candidatus Jordarchaeum sp. (assembly GCF_052745115.1). Classification (NCBI taxonomy): domain Archaea; kingdom Promethearchaeati; class Candidatus Jordarchaeia; order Candidatus Jordarchaeales; family Candidatus Jordarchaeaceae; genus Candidatus Jordarchaeum; species Candidatus Jordarchaeum sp. The sequence continues at coordinate 3,358 of NZ_JBRAKS010000295.1, read as the reverse complement.
TGGATCTTTCAACCAGTCAGTGAACATTTTAGTAATAAAAGAGTAGGTGTATACTCCGGCCACAACAATGGTTCGGAAACCTAAACTCTTAGCGTATTCCTCGTCGAAGTGTAGAGGATTTATTTCCCTAACCATTTTAGAATAGAGTAAATACGCTTCCTTATCCATTTTTACCCGGAGTGAGGGAATCTCATCGCCCTCTTGAATGTCCCTATATTCTATTTTTTCTTTGCTTTTCAAAACTTTTCCACTTCTCCTATTTTTCATATTTTGAGGAAAAATGTATGCCTGTCGTAAGCCATCTCTTCTCCCTCCTCGTCGGAAGCCACGGCTCTAAAAGTCCAAACAAAGTATTCTCCTTTTTTCCCCTTCTTTTTCTCTAGACGCTCACTCTCTAAATGCAACACATAGTTTTCTCCCACTAATAGAGGCTTATTATAAACAACCTCAGATTCCGTGTGTATGACTCCCCTAATTAAACCGGTAAATAGCTTCTCATAGCCTTTAATAAAAAACTCATTCACAATAGGAATAAAAAGGGTAAGGAGATAACCTTGGGGAATAACCGGACTTTTATAACCATACTTTTTTGCCACCTCTATATCAAAGTAAACGGGATTTTTTTCTCCAATAATCTCACAGTACTGTTTAATTGTAGCTAAATCTGGTTTAGATTGTTTTGATCCAATTTCTCCAAAAATTTCATCAATTATGCTTTGGAGTTTTTGCAATCCTTCAACTTCTCTTTGGGACAATACATTCTCCCCTAATAGAAGACTGATTATTAATATTCTGAAATTAGATTATTATAGATAATACTTTAATATTTTGTTTGAAAAATTTAATTCTTTTACTGAAATAAGTAACGACCAATTAGCGTAATCTTATCGCTCGCTCCCTAGAAAATCTCGTACTAGTAACCCCGTCTTAAAACTAGTTCAATAATCTTTACTGGTGTTTAGTTTTACAGCGAGTTCCTAATAATTTTCTTGAATTCTCTCAGGAATCCAATATCTTTCTTAAGAATGTTATAAACCGCTTCCAAATCCAGTCTTAAATATGAGTGAACCAGCATGTTTCGAAAGCCTGCCAAGTCTGATAGATTGTTTCCCAAATCGGGTGTTATTATCTCCGACTCTGAGAGTATCTCAAAAGACTCTCTGTAAGTTAAAGGCTTTCTTAGTCCTCTGTCAGCAATTATATGGTTTGCTAGATCTATCGCAGACTGAATGCTTACCAGCATAGCGTGCAAAACCATATTCCTTTTATCCCTGTCTTTCTTCAAGTCTTCTTGAGAGATCTCCTGATACCGCTCCCAATCCTTTAGTGATAAGTTTAATTCTTGTAGGTGTTGCAGGATCCCCTCATTATCCATGTTTATATCCTCGCCAAAAATTTTTTATTAAGCCAGTCGAGCGTTTCCTTATAGTCGAGAAAGGTTGAGAGAACCTCGGCCTCAAATCGCACACGCTTAATATTATCCCTGGAAAAAACAAGTTTTCCACTCCTTATAACCTCATACTGAAAGGTGATTGGAGCTGTGTTAAGATCCTTTACGTCAAACTCACGTCGAGGCTTAACTTTCCTCTCCAAAGTCCTTGCAACCCGCATAGAATACTTCATCAAATCATACGAATTATATGCATCATTCACATAGATTGCCACGTCCACGTCTCTAAAATCTCGATCTCCAAGGAAAGAACCGAATACATATCCAAACGCAACCTCGTCGAACCCGGAAAGAACTTCGCCTATCCCTCTAATTGTTTCTTCCCGTTCTTGATTCACAAGGTTAACCTCCAACCTATTACCAAACCAAATTAATCATAATTTTAATTTATCGTACTATTTTAAATTCTTTTCAATTTTCTTTTTTGAACAGAGGATTCCCCTCTATAAAGTATATTTTATTAAAATTGTTATGTATAATATTTAACTTTCCCTAAAAACGACAACCGAGTTTTTTAACAATAATTAAAGAATGGAAAATTTAAAAATTATTCTAATCTATATTTACATATGGTGGGAGAAATGTTTACTTTTCAAAATCAAGATGGTATTGAGATTTTTGTCTATAAATGGTTACCAAAACCCGGAGTAAAAATCAAGGCCGCGGTTCAAATCGCCCATGGTGGTGCTGAGCACGCTGCGAGATATACTCACGTTGGCGAAGCCCTTGCGAAGGCAGGATATGTGGTGTATGCCGATGATCATCGAGGACATGGCAAAACGGGCCAAAAAGCAGGCAGATTAGGAAAACTGAGTCCCGGCGACTGGGAAGGTATGGTTCGGGATCTAAAAGAATTAACCGATATCATCAAAAAAGAATATCCCGGTCTCCCGGTATTTCTCTTGGGCCACTCAATGGGATCTTTTTTGACCCAAAACTACATCCAAAACTGGGGCAATGAACTCAGAGGAGCACTCTTAACCGGAACCACCGGAGGACCATTTGAAATGCCGGCCGGAATCGATTTACAAAGCATTCAACGTCAAATAGAGGAAAAAGGCCTAGATGCCACTGCAGAAGAGTTTACCGAACTCACTAAAGCATATAATGAACCATTTAAACCCGCTAAGACCGGGTTTGAATGGCTCACTCGGGAGGAGGCTGAGGTTCAAAAATACATTGATGACCCGTTAAGTGGGTTTGCTTTCTCATACGGTTCCCTAATCGAACTAGCCACAGGCATGTTTGCGGCAGGGGATTCAAAAAAGTTACAAAAAATCCCCAAGGATCTGGCTATTTACATTTTTGTGGGCGGCATGGACCCAGTTGGTGGAATGGGGAAGGGTGCCGAAGCTTTGTTTAAAAATTACCAAGAATTGGGCATAAAAGATGTCACATTCAAGGTATACCCCGGTTGCCGCCACGAATTGTTCAACGAAATCAACCGGAAAGAAGTAATCCAAGATGTCATAGCTTGGCTGGACGTTCATATTTAATTTTACTATCTTGCTCATGGATTTGAAGGACAAGAACTTCCTTCTTCCTTTCCCCCTTTCTTTTTATTAATTGTATTATTTATTCTCTTTTATTTTTTGCTTTCTTGTCCCTCTTTTAGCTACCCGTTGAATATTTTCACTCTTCTCCCCATTATTCCGTTGCAAGCAGAAGCAACGCTTTTCTCAAAATTAAGTTTAAAATAGGGAGATTTATTAAGAAATTGCATATACCAATAGTAGATCTAATTACGTCTTTAGTTGTTTATTTGAGGAGTTAGAATTGCAATGCATAAAAAACTTTCAATCTCCGTAGCTGGAGAACGGTTTTTGCAAAGGTTGTATCATTTTATTTTGCCCCCGTATGCGAAAGGTGTGTGGGCGCATTTCAGCCGGTGAGTGGTCTGGAATGACC
>NZ_JBRAKS010000294.1:0-4898 GCF_052745115.1 Candidatus Jordarchaeum sp. | reverse complement strand
GTGGATTCTGGAAAGGGTTTAAAAAGCTTATCGCATATTTTTCCAATAATTAATTTAATACTCTATTTGGGTATGATAGAAAATTTTGATGTTTGAATCTGTATGGAACTTGTGTGGTAAAGAAGTGAGACTGGTTAGGATTTAGTTTGAGATTAAATTATGTGTCTTAGAGGAGTTTTGTATGGATGGGCAATCTACTCTAATGGGCATTAGTTTTCTGATTTATTTTGGATTTTGTATTTTCTGTATCTATCAAAGGGAAATAATGTTGAGGTTAGAGTTGAGGAAAGTTAGGAAGAGTCTTAAAGAGATTTCTAAAATGGTTAAGGAAGCTAGAACCCTGATAATGTCGTGTTTTGATGATAGGTTGATGAAGGAGGAGAAGGAGGAGGGTTTCGATAAGATTTTGGATTACTTTATTATAGCTCCAATCGAAACTGATAAATCGGGAGTTATGAACCGGCTGGAATACCTGCTTGATACCGGGGACGAAACCTTGGAGACTTTGGTTAAGCCGTTGTCTCCAGACGGGGATTTAGAGAAGTTGGAGAATCTTAAACAAATGTTTAGGGAAGCGATAATTCTTAATAGGACTTTCAAAATGGTGAGAGAGATTTATCTGTCCAGTAAAAAGTCTAAAAGCCTTGAGACTATGATGCAGGCGACTATGAATCTTTCACTTCTTGTTCGGGAAGCGAAGATACGTTTTAAAGCTGTGAAGGCTTATGTGGATGCTCAGCCTATCGGAGAGAGTATTGGGCCTCTGGTGGCAGCGGAACTTATGGATGGTTCTCCTTTCGAGGTTAGGGATGGTGTTGTTGTTTCTGAGAAAAAGTATAAGGACTGGAATCTGGTAATAGTTAAACCTAAGGGTCCAGGGGCTAGGAGTAGAAATTTGGGCAAGGTTGTGGAAGCCAAAATTTTGGAGGAGAAAAAGGTAGCGGGTGTGGTTATTATTTGCGCTCAGGTTAAGCTTGAGGGGGAGAAATCGGTTATCGTAACACCTGCGACCGGTGTTGCTTTTGTCTCTGAACCGGAAAAATTCAGACTTGAGGAGCTGGCTTCCCAGAAAAAAATTCCGTTAATATCATTGATTGTGAAGATGTCTAACGAAGAGTATTTTACCAGGATGAGTGATGAAATTCGCGACGCGGTTCCTAGAATTATTGAAAAAATTGAGGCCACAATTGGTGAGTTAGATAAGGGAAAAATTATCGTAGTGGGATCAGGGAACACGATGGCGATTAGTCCTTAGTTTGACTTGAATTTGAAGTCGTTTTAATTGGAAATTTGTATCGGTTATGGTTAGTTGAAGTTTATTCTATTACGGCGTGGCGTTCTTGAAGGTCTTTTTCTTCTTTTCCTGTTTTTTCCATTAGTTCGGTTATTAATCCGTCTAGGAATGCGGACACGGTGGATTCGAATAGGGTGCCTAATGGTGTTAGCGGGGAGTGTTCTCCTTTTATTTGACGCTGGATATAATCATTTTGTTCCGTTACCTTTGTTCGACCTCTAACCTCAACCACCAGGTCGGCTAACTGAGCTAGAGGAGAGTCGGGATAAGAGGTGAGAACGACCAGGGTGGCACCGACATTTGTTTTGGCGATGCGGGAACTCTCGACCACGAGTTTGGTCCTGCCGGAGCCGCTGATTGCGATTAGTATATCTTTTTCCGTGACAGCGGGGGTTATTGTTTCACCAACCACAAAAACTTCAAATCCGAGGTGCATGAGTCGCATCGCAAATGCTCGAACCACTAATCCAGAGCGCCCGGCACCTATAACAAATATTCTTCTGTTATCCTTTAACCCATTAACTAAGAGCTCTACTAGTTGATTTACCTGAACGTCATTTATGTCGTTAACTGCGTTTGATATGTTCTCACTAATTTCAAGCATCGCCTTTTTTAGGGTTCTTGTCTCGACCAACGCTCACACCTATATGCTTAATACTTAATTGTTTCATTTAAAATACCCACATATTTATACTCTACGGTAGAGATTCCTGCCTAAAGAATAGATTTTCTCCCTAAAAAATAGACATGAAAATGTAAAGATTAAACTTTTGGTTAAGATTTGGAAGCATATAATGCGGAAATTTTATTCCCATTAAGATTTGGAAAATAATTTTTCTAATACTCTCTAGGTTAAATCGAAATTTATATTAAATGTTTATGATTGTCATTTCTAACCGTGAAACTTATTCTTAGTAGGAGGTTAACAGTTTGACTGGAAGACAAAAAAGCAAATTTTTCGAAGCAGATATTTGGTGGCAACATCAATTTAAGTTTAAAGCAGAACTAGACGGTTACCATAAAATTGAGATTGATGAACTGGAACCACATGGAACGGATTCGGCACCAAACCCTGCAGATTACTTGCTCTTAGCAATTGGTGGTTGTCTTTCATCATCATTAATTTTTTCAATAATCAAGTTTGATATAAGTTTAAAAAAGATGCATGCAAAGGTGAGGGGAAAATATACCCGGGTGAATGAAAGGGTGAGAATTGAGAAGGTGGATGTGGTTCTGAATGTAGAGCCATCCACAGAAAATGATTTAGAAGAAATGAGGGAATGGTGTATTTATGTATTTCGAAATTTTTGTATAATATCAGAATCTATAAGAAAAGGACTGCCGATAGGGGTAACTCTAAAAATTGGTGACGAGGAGATTGAGATTCCTCCCCCGAAATAGTAAATCCAATTTGTTAATTTTAGATTTTTTTTAAATTTAAGAAAACAATTTCTAGTGGCTCTTTTTTTAACGTTTTTGGGCTTCGTTTATCAGTTCTTTGTAAAGCTTCTTCAGATTTTTACAATTGCGTTTTATTTCACTCTTTGTAACTGTATAATAATTTGGACATTCCTCATCGACCAAACATCTCTTCCCATCGGGATCTAGTATAATGGGATAGTAAACGCATCCCTCCGGACGTGAGTTGTACACAATGCACTTATTCCTATAAAAAAAGCACTTACCATCTATGTTTCTGATTTGGTGGAATCCCTCAAGGGTAATAGTTACAAAATCTTTGCGATTATAACCCAAAGCTTCAAGCCTAGAAATGTCTTTTAAAGACAAAAGCATCTCGGTGTTATGGCAACATAAGCCACATCGACTACATTTCAACTTTACCACTTGATATTTTGAAAATAAGTCCGAAAATTTACACTAAATGTACATATATTTTATAAAATGAAAGTTTTATAGACTACCATATTTTTCAACAAGCCACTTGACGTATCTTCGTATCGCAGCGTCTATCCGCATTGTAGGTTTCCATCCTAAATCTTTGAGTTTTGATATACTTAGTAACATCAGGGGTACATCTCCTATCCAACCTTGTTCTCCACCGGTATAACTAAGTTCGACGTTTGTAAGTTTTAACTGATTTATAACCAATTTTGCAATATAGTTCACAGTCACCCATTCTTCAGATCCTATATTGAAAATATTGAACCCCCTTTCAATTTTCTCTGTGATATGAAGAGAAGCACTCACACAGTCTGATACATCCATATAGGATTTTTTCTGTTTTCCATCACCCAGAATTTCTAGACTTTTTGGCTCTTTTTTGAGTTTTTGATAGAAATCGAAAATAACTCCATGTAAACTTCTGGGACCTATTATATTGGCATACCTTAGGGATACTCCACATAACCCGTAACAGGCACAGTACGCGGAAATGTACATCTCAGAAGCAGCCTTTGAGGCTCCATATGGACTAATAGGCTGTGGGGGATAAGTTTCCGGAGTGGGGATTGCGTCGGCTAATCCATAGAGAGTTCCACCACTAGAGGCAAAAACTATGTTTAAAACATCATTTTTTCGCATCGCTTCCAGAATGTTGATCATTCCATTAACATTAATGTCAAAATCATAGACCGGGTCCGAAACGCTTCTTCGAACATCATACTGAGCTGCGAAATGAAAGACTAGACTAATATCATCAAGACAGCTCTCAACGGTTTCAAAATCTCTCACATCCCCCTTAACAAATTCAATTCGACCTCTATCAATATGATCCTGAATGTATTCGGTGGTAGTATTTGAAAGATTATCTAAAACTATCACATCACAGCTCAGATCAACTAGTCTGTCGACTAGGTGGCTTCCAATAAAGCCCGCACCACCAGTTACTAAAACTTTTTCACCTTTTACCTTCAAAGTCTCAGCCCCAAAACCATGCAGATACTGAAGGAAGTATTATTTTACTTTTGATAATAGACACTTTAAAAAACCTATCTCAATCATTAGAAATATCACTTTTAAACCAATTAGAATTAAACTCAGTTTTTGAAGATTAAAATTATCATAAAACAAAAACGGTTTCAGTACCTAAAAATAAACTAAAAATATTATCCTTCAATTCCACACAAAATTTACAACAGTAAAATCAACTAATCTAGTATAAATAATACAAGAAAATTTTTAAAGGAATGAAAGGGAATCATACGGGGACCTCTAGATGTGGCGCCCGCGTGATTCCCTTTTTTCCCTCCTCTTTGCGTTAATCGCATAGCTAAGCGTGATTTTATGAATTTTTAGGGGGGAGATGGAATTTTGTGTTTTATTTTTTGGTTGGATTATATAATGTTAAGTAACTTTTGTATTATTAATTATTCTTTTTTATATTTATATTTTTCGATTAGTAAATTTTAATGGGATAATCACGAATTTTTGTTTCTTAATGTAATATTTTTAAACGTTATTTTTTGATTTTTGCAGTATGAGTTTTTCAATTTTCAATATATTTGTTGCAAAATGTTTATTATTTTAATAAATAAGCATCCTATGGCAAGGCAGAAAGTATTTAAGGGTGATAATCCATTAAATTTTCCTCGTCATAGTGAGTTTTATATAGCTCATGAATTAGCACATTTATGGTGGGGTCATG
>NZ_JBRAKS010000293.1:0-4921 GCF_052745115.1 Candidatus Jordarchaeum sp. | reverse complement strand
CCTTTTTAATTAGACTGGAAAAGATAATAAAATTTTATTTATTCAGTATAGTATCTTATAATCATTCAAGAGAATTATCAGAACAACTTGGTAAAGAAGAAGGACATTTGATTCTGTAGGTGATATTATGGAATATATGAATGATGAGCATTTACCGGAGAACCCGATTGAGGCACAAGGACTTTTAATTAAAGCTTTTTATAAGAAATTCGGGAAGGAAGCTTTACCCATTATTAAAGAGGTATATGCTAGGCAAGGTCGCGCCCTTGGTCTAAAAATTAAGAAAAAATTGCCAAACAACAAGTTATCAACTGTTGCTAATGCTTTTTCTAAAAGCTTTGACCCCAATAGTGTTAAAGTAATCACCATTTCTGATGACAAATTTCAGATTCAGGGCACGAAATGTCCTTTCGGCTTAGAGAACACGTCGAGAGAATTGTGTGAGACAGTGATGGAGATTGATTATGAGTATTTCCGTACCGCAGTTAGTGATAAAATTAGATTGAGAATCATTAAGACTGTGGCTGAAGGAGATTCTTGCTGTGATACTATCTATGAATTAAAAAAATAACTTGGAATAGAAGCTTAAGTTTATAGTATATTTGTACATGGAATTGAAGCAAGATTTTTCCATATAAACAACAGATTTTTGAGTAGTCTTTAGTATATTATTTGAAAATATCTTGCAGAAATTCTAAAGATCCTCTTTTTAGAAATAATAGTGTCGAAAGAAATAATAGAAAGCTATTTTTTCGGTATAGTATTGTGTCGATTCTAATTTAGTAACTAAGATTGTAAAGTAAAGGGAAGGAGTAAAGTTATGTATTTGAAGACTGGTGAAGAATTCATCCAAGACATGATTGATATGAATTTTGAATTATACATTGATGGTGGTAAAATTTCTGGCAAATCTGTGGTGAATCATCCCCAAGTGAGACCCATGATGAACGCTCTCGCCACAACTTACGATATGCAACACGAGGAAAAACTAAAAGACTTCCTCCTCACAAAGTCCCACCTCACCGGGGAAACCATTAGCCGATGGACCCACGTTGCCCAAACCGTAGAGGATCTCATAAGAAAGGTGGACATCACAAGATATGCTAACCGGAGAATAGGAATGTGTTCCTTCCGCTGTGTTCACAACGCTTTTCCCGCAATGCTTGCAACAGCTAAAAAAATTGACGAAGCCAAAGGTACAAACTACTATAAAAACGCAATCGAATACATAAAATATTTCCAAAAAAATGATTTAATTGGCTGCCCGGCAATGACTGATCCTAAGGGTGACCGCTTACTTAAAGCCCACGAGCAAGACGACCCCGACATGTACCTCAGAGTAGTGGAAAAGGACAAAGACGGTATCGTCCTTCGAGGAGCAAAACTCTGCCAAACCGGTTCCGTGTGCGCCCATGAGAAGTTTGTAGCACCCTCCACAACCCACTATCCGGGTTCTGAGGACTACGCAGTTTGTTGCGCGGTTCCAGGTAATGCAAAAGGAATAAAGAATATTTCAGTCCGCTACTCACAGGATGCGCGTCGAAAAGAGGGGCTGGAATGGGATATTGGCAATGTGAAATATGGTTTCCATGAAACGGTAGTGATATTTGATGATGTTTTTGTCCCCTGGGAAAGGGTGTTTATGTGTGGCGAAGTGGAGTTTACCGGAATGCTTGTAAATCTCGCCGGTGCCTGCCATAGACCTACCACAGGTGGCTGTAAAACCGGTTGGTCAGATATTCTAATCGGTGCGGTTCAAGCTTATGCAGAAATAAATGGTACCGCCAATGTGTCCCATGTTCGGGAAAAGATAACCGACATGATTATGCATAATGAGACCATGTATTCCTGTGGTATAGCAGCCTGTGTTAAAGCCCAGATGTATGAAGGAGCAGGCATGATCCCGGACATAATTCTTGCAAATAATACTAAATATGTGGCCTCAAAAGCAGTCTATGATCTAGTAAGGCTAGCAGAAGACATAACGGGAGGCATTATCACCACCCTTCCCAGTGAGAGGGAATTTAAGAATCCCGAGATAGCCCACTATCTTGCCAGATTTTATGCGGGGGCAGACGAGAAACCGGCAGAACACAGAGCTAGAATAGTGAGACTAATCGAAAATCTGACCTATGGTGCGGGAGCTCTCTGCCATTCAGCGGCGCATGGCGGTGGTTCCGGACAAGCCTGCAAAATAACCATGTACCACGCATCCAAGGGAGAACCTCTACAATCAAGGGTAAGTGACGCTAAAAGGCTCTGTGGAATAAAAGAGGAATCTGAATAATCTATAAATTTCAGAATTGGGAAGTATGTATACTACGGCTTTCTGGCAGTTTTTCTAAAATACATCAATAAACCCATAAAACCGCCCATAAAACCACTTATTAAACCACTAATTCCATTATTGATTCCATTCATTATCTGACTGGTTGGAAAAGGTACAACAAAAAAATTCATGAGAAAACTTATAATAAAACCTATTGTAGCTCCGATTAACCCTGCTATTAGAACCTCTTTTGTGGTAGACCTTATTTGTGTTGCCTCCTAAAAACGTTTCCTGATTTTCTTAATCTTTTTCAAGTCTACAAATATAGTTTTACTAATATATGAATCTATGTTATTTTAGTATTATCAATAAAAATAATAATTGAATGTGAAAAATCTAGAGTAAGAAATCTAATTTTAAAGACTTTAACTTTTCTTGAGTCGGTGTCCCCTTTTCAACATCCCAGCCTCTTTCAGCGTAATATTCATCAAGTATCTGCTCCAAAATTTGTTCATTCACTTCTTTCCTTGCATACAAGGTTTTTAGGACAACTGTTCTTTCCGGCGTATGCTTGGGCTCCAGCCAAACGTGTGGAAAACAGTCATCGCTACGATTGAAACCCTCACGTACATTCAGCATTTTATAGAGATTGAAGCAGCGTTCACCTTTCAGCTTTAGCTCTCTTGGTTCGATATCTATTCCAGTAGTGTAACCATATATTTCGGCAAGTGTTTTCAGTATCGGATATCCAAACATTGAGAGAGTGTTCACGATTACATAGCATGCCCCCAAGGAGTTTAGGACCATCATGCAATCCTCGGACTGAGCGGTTAATCTTCCCAAATTCTCTTTTTCTGGAGTGTTATAAATTTCTGGAACGTCTTCGGTGGTTAATCTACCTCCGAGGTTGCCCCAGGCTTGAAAGCCACCCTTAGGACCCACTACCTGGGATACCATGGAGGAATCCAGTCTATTGAATCGGGCATCAAATATGCAGTCGGTGCCCTTCACTATTCCTCGGCTATTCTTATAGTGTACTAAGGCGTCGTGCTCTAAGTGTTCTGAAAGACTGAACCAGCCATCAGCGGCAACTGCCCCTATACCCTCTCTTTTTACCAGTTTATCAAGGAATTCTAGGTAATTATTAAGATTTCTTTGAAAGTCGAAACCTTGGAGGTCTTCTTTTGCTATTTTGCCTTCTTTGAGAAGTCTGGTCATATAGTCTGCCATTTCAGAGAAAGTATACATGCCTACGCCGGCTCTATTAAGCTCATCATTGAGTTTATAGGCTTCTTGATAATCCTCTAATTCCAGTTTTTGTCCCATATTAGCGGTATTTATAAGATGTGTGGTCTTAAGATCAACCCCCGCAAATGAACCATCCCTGACTTCGTGTTGGGTTTTACATCCTATAGGACAGGAAAAACAGGATTCAGAACGCTTTTTAGATTTTAGAAAAGTTTCAACGCCATAGAGTTTGTTGAATTTATCCGTGGTCCAAGTACCAGAGGACATGTTTTTAAGATAAATCATCTCCCAAAAAATGTGCGCTCCCAGAGTTTGAGCATTTCTCAAAATTTCTTGGGATTTGATAAGATCCGTAATTGCCTTTGCTTTTTTGAACAGCTCCTTTTTACGAGCAACCTTGATTCCTCTCGTTCCCTTAGCCACTATGGCCTTAACATTTTTAGAGCCTAAAACCGCACCCAATCCCCCTCTACCCAGAGTGCCTAATCCATCAACTATAGTAAAAGAGAATCTTACCAAGTTCTCACCAGCAGGACCATTAGCAATCACACCCGAACCCGGATGTAAAGCTTGCAGTTTTGCAGTCGTCTCGTATGCATCTGCTCCCCTAAGAGAGGAAGCATCCTTTACCTCAAATCCACCATCCTTAATATACAAATAAACTGGTCTCGTGGACTTGCCCCGGATAATAAGGTGGTCAAATCCCGCCCTCTTCATCATAATTCCAAACAGTTTAAACCCTCCTATAGCGGATGTGATATAGTGTTTCCCATCTTCCGAAGCCGGAAGAGCAAACTTGGTAACCGCAAAAACTTTCGATCCTAAAGGCATCCCACTACCTAAAAGAGGCCCTACTCCTAGAACAACAACATTATCCTCTGATAAGGGATCGATTTTTGGTTTATGAAACTGACTGAATAGCTTGAAGCTTAGACCTGCTCCCCCAATATAATCTTGTATCCAATCAGATTCCATGGGAATAATTTCACTTTCACCAGAAGAGAGATCCAAGTCGAGAACCGAACCCGCATAACCATAATAATCCATGAAATTTGCCTCCCTACTTTTCCTTCGGGGTTAAAGCCCCGTACGCACAGTAATCAGCACAGAAGCTACATTTTTCTCTGCAGGTATCCAAGAAATTTATTGCACCTTCTTCAATCACTAAATGAGCCTTGGAAGGGTTTGCCTCGTCTTCATGCAGTAGAGAACAGAAGATCTGGCACTGCAGGCACATTCGGCAATTAGAGGGATCGACTATAATGTTAAGTTTCTTCATGGAAGCATCTCCATTATATGATTATTTTCCGATAAAGGCAAGCTATATTTTAAGGTTATGTAAAATAGTCATGAGAAGGCGCCTTAAGTATGTGGGTTGTTGGGATAGTTCGAAAAGAATAATTG
>NZ_JBRAKS010000292.1:0-4950 GCF_052745115.1 Candidatus Jordarchaeum sp. | reverse complement strand
GATACAACCCTTGCAAAAACCGTTCTCCAGCTACGGAGATTGAAAGTTTTTTATCATTATCCTTTCATGCGGACTTTCATTTTTATTTCGGCAAACATTTCTCTCTTAGCTTTGCATATCGGACAAATATAGGGGGGATCCTCACGATAAACAACGTAGCCACACTGCTTACAGTACCACAACTTCTTCTTAACCAATGCAGGCTCCCCAGCCTTCACAGCGGCTTCTTCTTCACCCCTTTCTTCTATTGGAACCTCCGCTGCGACCCCGTAGGCTCTCGCCTGCTTCTCTTTTGGTCTACGTTCGGGAATCGACATCATAGGTGCCTTACCCTCATAAACATCTTTACTAACGTAGAGCGAGCAGTAACACTGACCGTACTCCGCCACATCCGGATCCCGATAGTCGCAGGGACAGATAATGTCTCGGTCAAATTCAAGATTACCCGAAGCCAGTCTACATGGACATGAGGGATAACCATAGCGATCCCAATTCTTCTTAAGCCCCTCGATAAGTCCCTGGAGAAAATCTGGATCTGGATTCAGGTAGTAGCCATAGGTCTTGGCATCGGCTTCCGCCCTCTTTCGAACCTCTTCCAATGTTGTCATAGCTCCAAGGCCTCCTTTATATCTTCTACACGATAACCATTTATTATCTTTTCATCATCTACTATAGTTACGGGAAAGGACATAATTCCTCCCTTTTCTCGAATCTCCTGCCTGATTATTTCCGCATCCTCCCTACTAGCCAAGTCCACATCAACATACTCGTACTCAACATCATTATCCTTCAAAAACTGCTTAGTTCTCTTACACCAAATACAAGTACTTAACGCGTACATTCTAACCTTATGTTTATTGTTTCTACCCTGAACCTTTACAATATTCATATTTTTCACCTCATTTCTCAACTGGTCTTAGATTGCCGAAGGCCCATTTAACGGTCTCCGTTATTGCCGGGTGAATGTGCATAGCCCTCACGATTGGAGCATAGGTTCTATTACCATAGCTCATAGCATTAACCAGCTCCTGAACAAGAATGGCTGCAAAGGGACCAATTATGTGACCTCCCAGAAGTCTTCCGCTCTCTGCTTCCACAACGACTTTTACAAATCCCTCTGGATCCCCCATCGCGGAGCCTTTAGCAGTATCCTTATAGTAGTAGTAGCCTACTAAAACATCATTATACTGTTGCTTTGCCTCATCCTCTCCTAAACCCACTCCCGCAATTTGAGGATGCGTAAAAACAGCATGAGGCGTCGCAGAAAGATCCACGGGTACCTTATGCCCACCGAAAGCATTATGCCAAACCACCTGTGCCTCATAGTTCGCAGCGTGTCTAAACATCTGCTGACCGATAGCGTCGCCAAAAGCCCAAATGTTCTTCTTAGAGGTCTCAAGATATTCATTCACTTTAATAAACCCCCTCTTATCCACCTCCACACCGGTCTTCTCCGGTTTCAGCAGGTCCGAGTTGGGCTTTCTTCCCACAGCCATCATCAAAGCCTCCGCTGATAACTCCTTAACATTCCCGCCATCCATATCCTTAACCAGCACAGTTTTAAACCCGTCCTTTTCTTTAACCTCCTCCACACCATGCTTAGTGTACACGGTCATTCTCTTTTCCATTTCCTTCTTAAGCAGGTCAGAAATCTCCGGCTCCTCTGCGGCAACCAGCCTCGACCCTAATTCAACTATGGTAACTTCACTGCCCATACTTGCAAAGAAGTGAGCATACTCGCAACCAATATATCCCCCACCCACAATAATAATGCTTTCCGGCAACTTTTCCAGCTGCAACACAGATTCGTTATCCAAATATTCAACGCCATCAATCCCCTTAATGGGCGGGACAAACGGTCTAGCACCAGAAACAATAAAAATCTTATCCCCCTTAATTTCTTCGTCTCCAACCTTCATAGTGTAATCCTTAACAAACTCGCCCACTCCCCTAAACCATGTAATATTCGGATCCATCTCAACACCCTTAGCCATGCCCTGATTCTCCTCTGTAACCAGATGCCGCATCCTATGCATAATCTTTTTAAAATCGATAGACTCGATCCTCGCCTTAACACCGATTTTCTCCGCCTCCTGAATCATAGCCACAACATCCGCCGGGTAGATAAGCATCTTAGAAGGAATACAGCCCCAGTTGAGGCACGTTCCACCAAGTACAGATGCCTTCTCAACCAACGCCACCTTCAGACCACTCTCAACAGCATTTGAAGCCACAATCATACCTGAACCAGAACCAATCACAACCACATCAAATTTTTTCACAGAACCACCTCAAATAACACAATAAATTAAGTAAAAGCATCTAAGAACCAAAACCTATCTTAAAGCCCTCCTTTACCAATTCCTAATAATCCAAAGTATTTTTCGAATTGAAACTAAAGATTTAACAAATTATAGTGGTAAAAATACAAAAAATTACATATAAGAATTTTGATAAAACTCTCAGTATAATAAGAATCCAAAAAAAGAAAAACTCCACTAAATTTTACATCCACGAGATCTTATGCCTGTAGCAATTAGGTTTTTGGAAAACCGCCATTCTCTTATCTAAAATTAGTTAGCATTTCTTCTCACGATCATCTTCGCTTCCTAGTTTCCGTATAGTCGGTTTATCTTCACCTTCTAAGCGGCCAAGTGCTCCCGCCGCGTTGTTTCGAACCCTAATATCCACATCATTTAGTGCTTCTTTCAATGGTTCTATGGCTCTCTTATCCCTAATTTCCCCAAGCGCCCACGCCGCGTTCCTTCGCACCTTACTGCTAAAATCTTTTAGGGAATCTATCAGGGGCTCCACCGCTCTCGGATCCTTTATCTTTCCCAAGGCCCTCGTAGCTACTAACCGCACGTATGAATATCTGTCCCTTAATGCCCGGATTAAAGGCTCCACCACTCTTTTATCCTCTATCTCTCTTAAAGCATGCACCGCACTTATCCGAACCCCATCCTCAACATCGTTCAGAGCCCAGATCAGTGGCTCCACCGCCCTCTCATCCCTTAACTCCCCCAGAGCATTAACCACCTTCTGCCGAACCTTCCCATTTTCATCTAATAAAGCCTTTATAAGCGGTTCCACCGCTTGCTTACTTCTTATCTTTCCCAGAGCCCGGGCAGCCTCCATACGAACCACCCAATCCTTATCCTTCAACGCCTCTATTAATGGTTCCACCGCCCTCTTATCCCTAAGTTTTCCCAGGGCCCACGCTGCGGTTTGCCGAACCGCCTCATCCCCCTTCAAGGCCTCTATAAGGGCCTCCACCGCTCTCCTATCCTCAATTTTCCTCAGCGCCCAAGCCACGGTCACTCGAACCTCTTTATCCCCGTCTCCCAGCGCCTGTATTAGTGGTTCCACCGCTCTCCTATTCCTCATCCTGCCCAGCGCCCAGGCTGCCCGCATTCGCACCTCACTATCACTCTCTTTTAACGCCTCTATTAGGGGGTTTACCGCCGGTTCTCCTATTTCTCCCAGTATCCAAGCTGCCGTCACCCGCACATCACTATTCTGACGCTTCAGTACGCGTATCAACGGGTTCACCGCTGATTCCCCAATCATAACTAGTGCTGCCGATGAACTGACACGCACAAACGTATTCTCATGATAAAGCATTTGGATCAGTGGTTCCACCGCCCTCTCATCCCTCAGCTTTCCAAGCGCCCACGCCGCGGTTTGCCGAACCGCCTCATCTCCTCTCAGAACTCTAATCAGTGGTTCCACCGCCCTCTCATCCCTAATCGCCCCTAGTGCCCTAGCCGCAGCCTCTCGCACCTCAAAACTCTTATCTCCCAATGCTTGGATCAGTGGTTCCACCACCCTCTTGTCCCCTATATTCCCTAGAGCTACTGCTGCCCTAACCCGCACACTGCTACCCTCATCACCCAATGCTTTCATTAACGGCTCTAATGCTAGTTCTCCCATCTCCCCCAAAACGTATGCCGCTCTAAATCCTACACCCCTATCCTCATCCCTCAACATTTGTATTAAGGGCTCTATGGCCGGTTCCCTAATTCTTATCAGTGCCCAAGCCGCTCTCATTCGAACATCCCGATCCTTATCCCTCAGCATTTGCACCAGGGGGTCAACTGCACGCTTATCCCTCATTTTTCCCAAAGCCAGAGCCGCAGCCTCCCGCACATCACAATTCTCATCCTTTAACGCCAATATCAGTGGTTCCACCGCCCTCCTATCCCCCAACTTGCCCAGTGCCCAAGCTGCCGATTTTCGAATTCTCCAATCTCTTTCATCCTTCAAATCCCTCAATAAATTTTCCAAACCTTTCTTTACCGCCATAACCTTTCCATCCCGCTTAAGAATCAGAACCTCTATCACATGTTCATAACCCGCCAACTAAATATAATTATGGGAACCCATTTCTCTGACACGGAGTTACAAACCCGAGTTTAAAATTGTAACCGCGTTATTTGAAAAAGTCAAATGGTTATGGAAGCTTACCTTTTAAATTCTGTTACCCATTTAAATCCCTCCATTCTTGTCGGAAATTCCCTTGACCATTTCTATATCAGTGGCTGACATTGTTTGTTTTAACATTCTTCTATACTTATAGAACCTGAACACCACAAATTTTCCACAGGAAATTTAGGGGATCCAAAAACAGTGAAAAAACGGAAAAACACCCCAAAAAACAAAAAAACCAAACAAAAACCACAAAAAAACCGTTGAAGAAAAAATTTTAATAGAAAAAAGAAAAACAAAATTATAAAAATCCGAAGAACAGAAAGCAGCATTCCCAACGTCGAAACAACTCCAAGCAGACATATAACATACTCAGATTAGCTGAAGAAGGAGTAAGAATCCTCCCCGCTTACTCGAACACATTTATAAATCACCCGCAATTTTGCACGTGTTCGAGTGAACCCTCCAAAAAGAAGCATTTATAAGCCACCAAAACAAAAAATAAGACAAATAATATAATCC
>NZ_JBRAKS010000291.1:0-4997 GCF_052745115.1 Candidatus Jordarchaeum sp. | reverse complement strand
GTTGTTGTTTACTCCTTTGTTTCGGGGGCTTAAAAAACGCTTCTTTCCGGGGAAACTTGTTGAGCAAAACACAAGCATATATTTCCCGTATACGGGAACAAAAGAAGCTTGGAAAAGGGTTTGCCGCTGTTGAGTCTATGTTTTAGACCGATTAGAGCTACTTCCCTTTAGCTAACATTTCTATGCTTAGTGGTAGTGCCCAAATAAGCAGTAATAAGAGCAAACCCCATTCTGGAGGGGGCCCAAAAATTAGAACAAGACCGGTGCAAATCAAACCACCGAGGAACGCGAAATAACCCAAACGTTGAACAGTCTTTGAAAAGAACGATGTTGAATTATTAGCATAACTCAAAACTCCTGCTGCAGTGAAAATTGAAACGAAGAACATGGTGGCGAATAGCACGTGGTAGAACCCTGTATTCTCTGGAAAAGCACCAACCCCAGCCAAGCCTACACCCGCAATAATCCCTATCACAACACCTATCTTCGCCGTCCCCGTGCTCCCCAGCGGCTTAAGAAGGGTAGGAAACATTAGAACAGTGATGGCCCCCGCAATGATTATACCCCCATTAAAGATGAAAGAGGAAGGCCCGACACCAAGATCACTTATAAACTCGGTAAATACCCTATACCCATAGTTGGGAACCGGTACCCATATCGTGGGCAACAGTTTAATTCCCAACAAATGAATAGGGTAAGGGTTCAGAGGGAAACTGGTGTAAAGTGAGACTGCTCCTAGTATACTCACAGTAGAGATGATTAACATAGCTAGTAAGAGTATCCCACCAATAAAGGTTAACGGCACACCTTTAAGCGAACCCGATTTCTCATCTGCCATAAAAATCACCTTTTTTGTAAAACTTATAACTCTAAAATAATTAACCCCAAATTAATAATCTTTCTTCGTAAAATCTCCTCATTATCAAAAAGGCACCACACCACATTAAAAACCGAAAAATTCCAAAAAGGCTTCAAAATTGGGGAAACAAATGATTGATTGATAGAACAAGATAAAATTAAGAGGAGATTGTAAAAAAAATTTTAAAATTTCAGGACTCAAATTTAAATGTAAAGAGTCAAGGAGACTTTTTTTAGCCTTTTATGAATTCTGCGACTTCTCTGCATCCGTATTTCTCGCAGACCTCAGCGGTCTTTTCGGGCTCTACGCTCAGCGCGGCTTTGAATAGGGCTCTCAAACCATTGTTGGTTTCCAGTTTTCCACGTCTCCAAAGGTGTAGGACGCCCTTTGCGTATTCGGTGGGCATGGAGTTCTCGGTTTCCAGAACCATGCTTATTAGGTCTTCTACTAAATCTCCTCTAACTTTTGGATTTACTCCGCTCACAAGCTCGGCGAGCTCCAATGCGGCTAATTTTTCTTTTGCGAACAACATTTTTTATTCTACCTCCAACCTTTATACTATATTATTCTGCTACTTTTCTTGCATATAAACTAAAGGTCATGTTTTAGGGTATAAAAATTCAGAAATTATGAAAAATAAACCCTTATACAATGAAGAATTAGACGGTTATAAACAGAAAACACTAATTAAAAACGGATTGTAGACAACCACAAAAACTTAATTTTTAGAAAAAATGTTCCGAAAAAACGAAAAATTTCATTAAAAATGTATAAAAAAAGGAAAAAAATTCACCATTTTAGGCACAGAATCAGTTAAACGGGATAAAAATCCTTAATCAGTTACACTTTCGTATATTAAAAAGCGAAAATTATACAAAAATGGCAAATATTCTTGGCAAAAGCTCCGTTTTCGGTAATAATCCTCCTAAAATTTGGAAAATAACTATGCATAAACTCGAAAAAATAAAAAAGAAAGATGGAATTAACCTTACATAACCTTGGCGAGAAAGCCCCCGACTTCTAGTCGAGGGGAGTGTCAATCTGGTTAATCTGCTTTAAATCGGCGGCTTTTTATCTCTCCATGGGAAATTCTTCTCAAAGGCTCGAGAGGCCTGAAGCACTCCCAGTTCGTCGAACCGGTTGCCCACGATCTGAAGACCTACCGGAAGCTTACTCTTGGTAAAACCGCAGGGAACTGAGGATGCTGGTTGCCCGGTGAAGTTAAAGGGATAGGTGAATGCGATCCAGCTGGTGCTGGCAACCGGTTTCCCATCAATCTCGGTGGGCCCCATTCCTATCTCCAAGTTAAAGGCGGGAATAGCAGTTGCTGGCGTTAAGAGGAAATCATATTTTTCATAGACTTTTCTAACCGCGTCCCACAAATCCTTACGCCTGTACTGAGTTTTAACGTAGTCGGTACCCTTAATGTGGTCTGCTAGCCAGAGGAAGTCCAGGTATACGGGGTAGGCGACTTTTTTCCACTCCTCCAACACCTCCGCATTCGCCGCAACAGTTTCTGAAACCACTTGATTGACCAGATCCGTTTCCATGTTGGGGAAATCTAGCTTCACTTCTTCCACTTTATAGCCTAAATCCGCTAATGAGAGAGCAGCTTTCCGAGTGATGTCTACTACCTCGGGGTCGACCGCCGCATAACCCAGATCGGGACTGTAAGCAAATTTCTTGTTCTTAGCGTCTTTCTCCAAGTTTTCAAAATAGCTCACACCCGACGCAGGTAATGAAAGATAATCCCTGTCATCTGGACCAGCCATCAAGTCCATCATCAGAGCCGCGTCTGCCACTGTTCTGGTAATGGGTCCTTCAACCGCCATGGTTTCCCAGCCGGGCAGTGAGGGCCACCTTGGAATACGACCTAAATGGGGCTTTAAGCCGAAAACGCCGCAGAGACTGCTGGGAACCCTTATGGAGCCTCCGCCATCATTGCCCAAAGCGATGGGACACATGCCTGTAGCCACGGCAACCGCAGAACCTCCGCTACTGCCACCGGGGGTCTTGGTGCGGTCCCAAGGATTCTTGGTCGGCCCGAAGAGCGGGTTATCTGTTACTGGAATCAAACCGTACTCCGGGAGATTTGTTTTACCCAGTATGATTACTCCTGCCTCTCTCAGTCTTGCAACATGAATCATGTCTTCCTTTGCTACGTGCTTCTCCCACATTTTTGAGCCATAGGTTAGTCTAACCCCCTTAACATCAATATTATCCTTCACCGCGATAGGAACTCCATGCAGCGGCCCCAGCTTCTTACCACTCTTAACCGCCTTCTCCGCAGCCTCAGCCTCTTTCCGAGCACTTTCTTCGGTAAGAGTTACAAAGGCGTTGAGCTCCGGATTAATCTTTTTGATACGGTTATAAAAAGCATCCACAACCTCTACCGGGGACAATTTACCACTCTTTATGTTTTTAGCCAACTCTACTGCACTCATCCAAATAATTTCTTCTTTTTTAGTCATGTGAACCCTCCGTTTTTAAAAAATATTAAGGGAATTATAAATAATATAAATCTTATGCTTTATCAAAAAGTATCACATGATAGTTTCTATATCTTATTTAATTGTTTAGTGTCCTCTTATTTCACTCCGATTGGCTTTGTCTACTTTTTTAATAGCTCCAATAAATGCCGCTGCCACCGGGTTTAACTGGTCCACCGCCACCTTATCTAGGTTATCACAGGGATCAAAGAGATACTCTGGTCCTGAGATGCAGCTGTAAAGTGGATATCCCGCCCGGTAAAAGGCCATAGCATCCGTAGGCACCCCTAGAGGCGTGGTTCCAGGCAGTACTATGAAACGTTGCAGATCATACTTCTCCGCTTCCACAGCCAAACTATAAACTAAGTTGCTAGTAGCCTCTTCGCTTCCTCCCTGGGTGAAGACTCCTCGGGGCTCGGGCAAACCGGTGTCCACCCATTCTCCCTGCTCCGCGTCAAAATCTTGAGCAATATGCTCGATGCACACGTCCATTACCAGTTTTTGCATTATGTCGGGATTGCTCTCTATGAAAGTGATGTCTCCTCTTGCCGGGCCCCCGAAGTGGGTTCCTGTGGAGAGAAAAACAAGGGTTTTCTCCCTCTCCGACAAGGATATTTTGGTAAAGTGCTCAGCCACTGCTAGGACTTCCGCTACTCCGGAGGCATCCTCCACCGCACTGTTCCAAGGACCATCATGATGGGAATGCACCACTATGGTATCTTCGGTTTGTCCTGGCAGTAAAGCCACAATATTGTGGGTGGTGGCAGGCTCCACATCTCCGGTCAAGATTAAGTGCGCCTTAAGGCTCCCTTTCGCCTTGTGCAAGTCTTTCACCAGCTCCGCTCCGTCTTTTCTGGCAACCCATAGTCCCGGTATCCAACCCGGCAACTGTCCCGGTAACCCTAGATGAGCGAGGAACCATTCTGGAATTTCCTGGTTTAGGGGTCCAAAATAGGGAATGTATACTCGGTTTTCGTTAGTGGGGTAATCCGCCAGAATACCCACTATTCCCGCTGCTTTTTGTGTGCAGGCGTGCCAGTAAGCCCCCCACCAGTTGGGGTAAATCCAAGCTGTAGGATGAGCGAAATCCTTGAGGGTTTTCTCTGGGTCCCAGACAAAGAACGCCAATTTCTCCAGAAGACTTGCCTGAAGCATGGGGAAGCGCACATTCATCAAAACAATTTTTCCCTTAACATTTTTGCCTTCGAAATCCTTAGCGGTTCCGTCGCCCAGGTAAACTATTTCGGCCTCCACCCCGTCCTCATCTGTGAAGCCGGTGTTCGGGGTGTGAAAGCAGGGTATTTCGTTTTTGCCCACGGTGAGCTTCCAGTCCCGGGCTTCCCATTTTAGTATCTGGTAGGGCTGCTTTTCCACATCGGTTAACCCGAACTCCTCAAACTTCTTCACAATATATTCTTCCGCCTTAGAATCTGCGAGGGTACCAGGCCTCCGATAGCCAAAAGACGCTATTTCCTCTATCCAGCCTGCTATCTCCTCGTTGGAAACAACATCTGAAGCATGCTTCACTCAATCACCTCTCTACTAGAACTAATATATCAGCCTCCACCATTATAAAATATACTTATGTGCCATTGAAACCGTTGTCCGAAACTTACCCATCTAGGACACTTCCAGATGGTGTTCGGTTC
>NZ_JBRAKS010000290.1:0-5000 GCF_052745115.1 Candidatus Jordarchaeum sp. | reverse complement strand
AACCGAACACCATCTGGAAGTGTCCTAGATGGGTAAGTTTCGGACAACGGTTAAGCCTCCTGTAATAACAAAGCTGGCGCCCTCCTGTTTTGCTCTGGAAACAAGTTTCTTAATGGATTCTGTGCTATCTGAAATGAAGGGCAGAATGGGCATCATCATTAAGCCAGTCGGAACTCCCGCCTGTGAAAATTTTCCGATTACTCTAAATCTTTCTTCGGGAGGAGAGGCTCGTGGCTCCCAGGTTTTCCAAACCTCATCATCAAGGCTTGTGATGGAAAATGCTACCAGTGCTAGGTTTTGCTCGTTTATTTTTTTGATTAAATCAATATCCCTCTCCACTAGACTGGATTTGGTTAGAATGGAAGCGGGAAAATTTAATTCGTTTATTACCTCCTGCACCTTCCGGGTTATTTCATACCTTTTTTCTAATGGCTGGTATGAATCCCCTATTCCTCCACCAACAGCTACTATTCCTTTTTCCTTGTTTCTTAATCCTTTTTTCACAAGCTCGGGGGCGTTAACCTTTATGTAAATCTTGTTTCCGATGTCCAAATCTAAATAGTATCTTTCGGATCTTCCGTCACAGTATTCGCAGGCGTGCTGGTAGCCACGGTAAATATTCATAGCGTATTTTTCCAGAAACCAGCCATCAGCATAGTTTCTTTTAAGAATTATGCTCTTGGGAGTAGTAGTAATAACCGTCGGCATAACTTAGCCCCCAAACAACCTATATTAAAACCATTTTTAATACAAGGCTATCTTAGAAATCTTATTTTAAGATAATTATTGTTAAAAAAGGAGACTAAAAATTATTGTTTAATGGGTTCAATTTTTTAAACTGCTAATAGGTATACCAATGTATGTATTCTTCAGGTGGTCTTCTTCTGGGCGGGTTTTCTGGTATCTTTGAGGGGTATCCTAAAGCTATTATACAAAATGGTTCCACATGTTCAGGTATTTTGAGCAATTCCCTTATTACATTTTTATCGAAAACTGAGTCCCAGCAGGTGCCTAAACCCAGTGAAGTAGCCATAATCATCATATTCATTACCGCCGCTGAACCATCCATGGGGGTGTAGAATTCACGAAGAGTTTCATATCCTTTAGTGTACTTATTTTGGTTAACACAAACTACGAGGGCTACTGGAGAGTCCTTAAGGTAAGGGGCATAGCCGGAAACTGAAGCCATCTTCTCTCTCTTCTCTTGGTCGAAAACCACCACAATCTCTACTGGTTGACGGTTACCGGCGGTAGGAGCCCATCTAGCAGCCTCAATAATTTGTTCAATTAATTCTTTGGAGACTTCCTTACCTGTATCGTAGTCTCTAATACTTCTCCTTGTTTTTATTGCTTCTAAAACATCCATTCTCATTTCTCCCTTCTGGAAATAATGTTACACCTTATCGATAATAGGGATTTAAATCTTTTTTCGCAGCTAAAATCACCATATTGGCCAGTTCTTGCAGATTTTTAACCGGGTAACACTCTGCCCCCTCTCCCACATAGTAATCTACCACCGAGTCGCCAGTGTTCCAGAATCGGGGTTCTTCAGGGTTGAGAATCATCAGTCTTTTAGACATCTTAGAGAGTTTGGCAATTCGGTACGCCGAACGGGGATATCCTCTTAGGTTACCATAAACTTCTCGGGAACCCAGATAGTCCCTGCAATCACTGAGAATAATGACTGAGGTTTTCTTAGTGATATCCCCCTGGGTTTTTTTGAGAAAGTCTTCGAACGCTGTTTCCATGTTACTACTGCCTCCTCCCCGGTAGAAATCCCACCAGTGACTAATTTCTTGGAATAGTCTATCAACCATTCCGGTGTCCAGTGCCTTGGTTACCGCCCAGCAGTGATCTGTGAAAATGTATCCCTTAACTTCGGTGAAAGCCTTTTTGATGCCCAGCATTAGAGTTATGAAAAAGTCTGATATCCACTCGCAGCTACCGGAAACATCGCAGAGCAGAATGATTTCTGGTTTTTGCACCTTCCGCATTTTGTACTCCAGTTTCGCCAGAACGCCACCATACTCTATGGATTTGCGAATGGATTTGCGGATGTTAATCTTGCCCCTATCCGATATTTTCTCTCTCCTTGAGAGCTTGGATGCCAACTGTCTGGCCAGCTTTTTTATGGTCTTCTCAATTTTCTCAACATTACTGATTAGAAAAGTGAGGTCGCCTACATACTTGTTGAAGTCCAGCTCCTCTATGTTCTCATAATCTAGTTTCACGAGTTTAGATATTAGTTCCTCTAAGGGGTATTCTTCTCTAAAAAGGTCTATGAACTTTCTCTGTGTGATATTTAGGACTTCATTTATTCTTCCTACATATTCCTCAAAATCGGCTGTATCCTCCACCGCCCAACCCGCATAGAGTTTCATATACTCTATAAAGTTTTTAAGCATCTTGGTGAAGGTATCGGGGTCGCGGGATTTTTTGAGAATCCTTTCTAAAAGCTGGTCCGCGGCTCCTTCCAGATCATTCTCATCAATTGCCTTCCCTATACCCCTGATGCCCCCATATCTCGCAAGCACTCCTTGCTGCATCTGTTGATCTTGGCGTTGAGTGTGGGGTTGCTGAGTATCCTCCTGACGTTGTCCCTCTGTTTCCTGTTCTTGTCTAATTTTAGAGGAAGGATCATATTCTCCTTTCTGAGTTGGAGCTAATGGTGGAGTCTTTTTACTTTCTTCTACCAAGTTACAGAAGTAGAGGTTGAAAATATGATCGAAATCCGGCCGGTCAATTTCATCTTTTATGAGGCAGGCGGCTAAACCTTCTCTAATTACTTCCTTATCTATTTCTAGAAGTGAAAACGCTTTGCAGGCATCAATGGTCTCCGCTATTCCCACCCTAATGTTTCTTTCACGGAGAAGCCTAACGAAGCCCTCAATCATTTCTAAAAACCTTACCCTTAATGGCCATCATTCCCAGTGCCGAGAAGGTTTTCGATACCTTTCCGCTTCACTATGTCAACATCACTTTTAATTTTGAGAAGAGTGGACAAGAGAGAATTAACAGTTTCCGGATCCAAATCGCTCTTTCCAATTACTAGAAGTGATCGAGCAAAGTCAATTGACTCTGCAATTGAGGGAATTTTCTGCAGTCTCAGACTTCTGAGATTTTCCAAAAAGTCCAAAATATTATCCACAAATTCGTCATACATTTGGGGACAGTTAAGCAGAATGATCCGCTTCTCAAGCTCCTTCGGAGGATATTCCAAAAAGAGGTGCAGACAACGCCTTTTCAGAGGCTCTGATAGCTCGCGGGAACTGTTCGAAGTCAAAACCGTGATCAGTTTTTGGTTCTCGGGAGCCTGTACGGTTCCCAACTCGGGAATTGTGATCTGCCGCTCGCCCAGCAATTCCAGAAGAAAGGCTTCAAATTGTTCATCAGCCTTATCTATCTCATCTATGAGAAGCACCGCCTGAGGAGATTTCAAAGCGGTTAACAGGGGACGTTCCAGAAGGTATTCCTCGGAAAAAATCGATTTTTCACATCCATCATTGTCCCGCAAATGGTTCATCTGGATTTTGAGAAGCTGCTTGTGGTAGTTCCACTCGTATATTGATTGTTCCGGAAGAATTCCCTCATAGCACTGAAGCCGAATCAAGGGAAAACCGAACAGTTTCGCTGTGCAAACACCCAAATAGGTTTTACCGATGCCCGCCGCGCCCTCTACCAGTATGGGCTTGTCCAGCTGGAAGGCGAGGAAGAGGGTGGTGACTATCTTTTGATTCGGCAGATAGCCGACCCTCACCAGACTTTCTTCAATGTCTTTCGGTTTAAGCTTATTTGGGTACTCTAGAAACTCTTTGGGAATCTGACCAGCCATAAAAACCCGCCTAGAAAATTCTAAATCAAATGACAGTATTTTTAAACCAGCTATAAATCTATCTCTAACCCTCAAAAATAACAAAAAGATAAGGAGAGATTTCGAATAAGACTGTTACCTCACTTTTTCAAGTTCTCTGCGTCTCTCCTCTAGAATTCTAGTAATTTTATCCCTATCTTTTGGAAATGTCTTGTACGCTAGGAACCATATTAAGAAGCAAATAGTCCACGGAATAACAGTTGTCCATAGCATAGCTGTGGTTAGAGACTGGCCGGATAATGTGAACAAAACAAGCAAAAATGATAATGGCAATACGCTCAGCCAAATGCCCATGTATGGTGTTATGGTCTGCATTGTGATACCGGCGATTCCAAAGTTTAGAGTGTCTGCAAGCCATCCGGCAATAACCGCAGCAACAGCTGCGAATTCACCCTCGAACATCTGTTCAATGGAGAAGGTAGTGCTCCTTGTTTCCGGCTTCGACACCATGGCTACCATGGGCTGAACCGCTGCAGGACCGGCCCAACTAATCAGAATCGCGGTAATCAAAGCCAGAATTGTGTACTCCACTATAGATAGGGGCAAAATGAGTATTAAGAATATCATAGGAATACCCGACAAAACCGAAATCTGGGTCACAATAATCCTACCCCTATTGTAACTCTTCCTCTCACCAATGTCGCCCAGAAAACCACCCAGCCCGTTCCCCACAGCAGCACCCACCACCAGCACCGCAAACAGCAGAGTCGCCTGAGTAGGAGGAATATATCTCACAGACTCAAGCCAATGCACAAGAAAGGCCTGAAGCACGATCCAGGGAAAGTATCCTATCATTCCTTGCGCCATTAGGACGAGGATTGTTTTGGTTCTGAATATTGTTCCGATTGCGGTGCGGTCTATTTTGAATTTTTCTGCGGCTTCAGCGGTTAATACTCCTTTCAGTTCTTTTTCTGAGGCTCCTTTGATTGGCTCTTTTACCATGAACCATACTACTGCCGCGGTTATGAAGCTGAGAATCGCTAATAGTATGAAGCCCCATCGCCACGCACCGTAATATACGGTGTATTTTGTAAATGTGTCAAATACAAAGAGCTGTGTGACAAATTGTGTTAATAAGGGTTTACAACAGTAGGAAGATTTAATACTAAATAATACCATATATGGCTAT
>NZ_JBRAKS010000289.1:0-5029 GCF_052745115.1 Candidatus Jordarchaeum sp. | reverse complement strand
CCTACATAAGACAAACAACAACCAGAAAAACTACATACCTAAGACGGGGTCCCATCCTAATAAATATATTTTACTAAATTTTTTTAGGTAAAACTTTAATTTTCTATAATATTAATTTTTACGTTCACCCAACCATTAAATATATCCAAAGATGTCTTTCGTTAAAACACATTATTTTAAAATTTTTAAATAAGTTCTTCCGAGTATTTGTTATCTATTTTTTCTTTCCAAATTTTTCTTTCTGCGCTAAACCTTTTAATTCCTCTATGCTAAGTTCTTCCGGTTCTTCCATAGATAGTTTTTTCAATTCTTCAAAATCGTACTCTTCTATTTCTCCCGTCTCTTTAACCTTTGGAGCACATACTTCACAGTCCTTATCCTTGCCCTTATCATTAGCCATAAAATTCTCCTCCAAATGTGAGATTGCTATCTTTAACAAAGATTAAATGTTTATAAACATTTTTTAGATCGCCATGAAGATTTTAATATAAAATAGTAGATTATAATCGAATACAGGTATTCCATATGTTCCGGTTATTGGATCCATAAATATTCCTAGATGCGGCGGATAGAAAGTAAAAACTACAAAGACCACGAATAAAGCGATTAATGCGGCAATCGCTATTTTATTATATATTTGGGGTAGGGGAGATTTTGTTAGGAATTTGTAACTGGTCCATTGTCCGATTATGATAGCTACAAGGAAAATTAAAATATCAATTATTAAGAGTCCATGTCCAAGAATAAAATTGTACAGGTAGAAGAGAAGCACTATAGAAACAGGTATTAGATAAATGCCGATGGTTTTTGCAACCGGGAAGTTGTTAGTAGACTCTTTCAGGTATCGGTATTCAATAAGAGAATAGAATAGAGCCGGCCAAATGCCCAGTTTCAAATGCTCCCAAACACTTTCATTTACCGCCGCAATTGCTGCTACCGGAAGAAACCCTCCTGACAAATCAAAAGCGAAATGTAGTATGGAACCCAAAAGGAAAATAAAAACTATACCGATTAATTCCCAAGCCTTAACTGATAACTTCATAACTTTACCCCAAACATGTTTTAATAAATAATTGGATACAGAACTGTTTTTTCATTACGAAATCTTTCAAATTTATAAAATTATGATCTTAAATGCTTTCTAAATATTGGTGGTAGGGGAAATTGCTTTTCTCCTACTTTTTCTCTTTAAAGTGTTCTTCTAGAGCGTGCTTTTTTAAATCTTCTTGGCTTTGAAAGGTTTCACCACATAGTTTGCACTTAACTTCCACAATTAACCCCTCCAAAATATAAATATAAATCTGTTATAATTTCTTATATTTTAAACCACCAGTTTAATGCTTATAAATATTACTAATTTATTAGAAATTTCTAGAGGTAAAATTTTTAACCTTCTCTGGTAACTAATCCTCTAGTTCTTCCTAAATTTCCTTTTTAGCATAGTATTTGTCAATTGCAGTCCTGAGAGAAAAAACAGCTAAATCTGCGCAATGCTTATTTTCCTCAGGTAATTCAAAGTATTCATCGATATCCTTTGCTTCCAGTCCATATGCATCTTTTAGGGTCATTCCTTTTACTATTCTGGTTAAATAACTGGTACAAGCAACCGTAGCCCCACAACCATCTGTTAAAAATGTTATGTTCTTTATATTGTCCTTACTTACTGAAAGAAATATTTCTACGGTATCTCCGCATGTGCCTTTTACACTGCTCCAGCTATCCGGATTTTCTATTTTTCCGAAGTTTTGCGGATTCATGAATTCTTCGATAACTCTTTCTGAGTATATCTTCCTCTCTTCCTCTAACACCTTCTCCTGTAAATACTGCACAAGCTTATCAAAATCATCTGACATAAACGTCACCTTTAAGCAAAGAGTAGCGTTCACCTCAAACATATAAAAAATTGCTTCCAAATTTTCGATGAACAGATATGCGTATAAATTTTGCCATAAACTGATTATCAATGTGAACTTAAAAATGAAAAATTAGAAAAGCTATTGTAATAAATTTAAAAATTGCAGGGACTACGGTCTTATTGGTTTAGTTTTCATCTTCAAATTTCAAGACCGTACTTCCAACCTTTGCTTTAATATGCTTTGCTACTGCAGGACACTTAACCTTAAGTAAGAAAAATACCCCTGCTTTCCTATCGCTCAGAGCCTCGTAATTTCCTTGACCCTTACTAATGACCATGTCGGCTTCTCTTAGAAAATTGATGAATTCCTCTGAATTTCGATTCATACCCTCGTGATCCACGCTTATCTTTTTTATATCCGCCAATTTGTCGATGCCCACTTCTCTCGCTTCATCTATGGTTGCGTCATTCAGAATTGGCTCCGCCCTAACGAAAAAGGTAATTTTTTTATCAGGAATCTCTTCCAGAAGAACTCTGTCAAAAACGATTTCCCCGGCGTTATCCCCGAGATAGATTATATTCTTTGCATTATCCAGCATCTGTTCGAATTTTTCAAAATCATTTATCTCCAAGTTCTGAGACAAGACCTCTTCGATAGTCTTGTTGATATCAAAATTTGAGGAAGGCCCGTAATCAATAATATTACCGGCTATAGCGAGCTTTACTGCGGTTAAAAGTCTATTATCGGAATTTTCTACCATTTTTTTGAGTTTTGGGTACAGTTCTATGGCTATTTTATTGGACTTCATTTTTACCTCTCTGTACGGATCGGGATTATCTGCCACTTTTTTAACAATTCCATGGACAATGTGTGCAATTTCAGTTGGGGGACCCTCAAAAGATGTTTTGCTTAACTCGGATAAAACCTCTCGCAAAACCATTTCCTGTTCAGACCTGTCATTAGTAACCATCTTAACCGCTTCTAAGGCCTGTCTAACGAAGCAAGGTATACAGTCTAATTCGGTTTCCATTAGAAACAACTCAAAAAATTTCAATAATAAAAGTTATTAGGAGAATGATATCTTTTACGTTCAGAATTTATGAATATCTATATATAAATTATCTTTTTAACCTAGCTAGTTTTGAAGCTTGGCGTAAGATTTATTTCAAATGGTTTTTATGTTCTTTCCAATTATTGGGAGGATACCGAAATGTGTCAATGGTGCATCCAGCATGGTGAAGGTAAGAAATGGTATTTAAACATTAAAAATTACGCGAGAAAAATGTACAAAGCAAGACCCACCACTCCAGAGATGGAGGCTGACCTTGCCCGGATGCTGGCTCAAACCGTGAGAGACGCCATAATGAAAAGAGGCAGTCCAGAGTTTACCCAGTACAAGGCGCAGATTGAAAAACTCTCACACTCTGTGCACTTTGGACAGGTGGTTCCCCTAGAGGATATGAAACTGATAATGGATATAGCCTGGCCCATTGCCACTATGACGTGTGCCTGTAGAAGATCGGTTCGAGGATTGGAGAATGAGAAAAACTATTTGTGCATGGGCTTGGGTGTTGGAATGTACCGGTGGGAAAAATTTCCAGACACCTACTTTGGTGGAGTGGAGTTCATAGACCAGAAGGAGGCCAAAAAGTGGCTGGAAGACCTCAATAAGAAGGGACTGGTGCATTCGGTCTGGGTTTTCGGGACGCCTTACATTGGTGGTGTCTGTAACTGTGAGTATCCGGTGTGTCTGGGTATCCGTAACACTTTGGACTTTAATTTGAAATTCATGTTTAAAAGTGAGTATGTGGCTGTTTTTAATCCTGAGAAGTGTAAGGGATGCAAGACCTGCCTTTCCAGATGCCAGTTCAGAGCCATAAACTGGGAAGTTTCCGAGGAAAGGCCCTACATTAATATGTACAACTGTTTCGGTTGCGGACTTTGCGTAACCGCATGTCCCAATGGTGCGATTCACCTAGAGGAGAGAAGTAAGTTCCCAGCACTCAGAAACGATTTTTAAAGGGAGATGATGTGTTGAAGGTAACAGTTGATATGGATAGGTGTGTAGGGGCCATGGAGTGCGCTAAGTGTTTGAATATTTGTCCTAGTACCGTTTTCGCCATGTATCCGAAGGAAGTGAAAATGTTTGAACCAAGCGAGGAGTGGGAAATCATTCCAGAGCTAGACATGTTATGCGTTGGATGTATGAAGTGTGTGGAAATCTGTCCAGGAAATGCAATAGAGGTCCAAGAAAGCGAGGTGGAAGCAAAATGATTTACGATTACTATTTCGCAGATGAAGCATTAGCAACCCTAAATGAGGAATTCTCACTGGAGAAAAAAATTAAGGAATTTGCAACAAAAATAAAAAAGACGGGAGAAAACCCAGCAGAGGCAGGTGAACAGTTTTTCACAGAATACGGCGAAAAAATGATGCGGAAAACAATAGAACTGGGAGACAAGTACCTTGATCGTCAAGGAGAAATACTAAAACAAGTAGCGGAAAAAACAGGACAAGTTTTTCCCAGCGTTCCCCAACGGTATTGGGAACTCATGCTAATGGGAACCCGACCCACAGCAAAATTCTACGTTTACGGAAACAATACCCAAATAATCGATTTCACCATACCAAAATGTCCCGGATACGAGTTGCTTAAAGAAAATATTGATCAAAAAACAGCCGACACTCTACCATGCAAACACGGTTGCCTCTCAGCTTTGACAACACTTTATAAAGAACTTAACTTGAACGTTGAAACCGTAATGACCGAAAAAATGCCGGAAAAAACGTGCCATTTCATATCAACAAAAAGGTGAAAAAGGCGTCTATCACTATTTGCGGAATGATTAAATTTACTATAATATCTCTCGTCTTATCTTTTTTAGTAGCTGTCCTTTATTAGGGTTCTTGAGATTTTTAACACCATTTCTAGTGTGCTTATGGTTTGGGTATGTGTCGACATCCTTGTGGTGCGGTGCATTGTCCCAACCTTCTATAAGTTTTCCCATGGAACTAAACCAGTAGTAACTGTAAGCTACTAGTTTGTCTCCCCCTCACGATTTCTCTAAGATAAAGCAAATCAGCATTGAAATAATATTTTGGCTTTAATTATGCTTAGCGGACCGTTGTCCGAAACTTACCCATCTAGGACACTTCCAGATGGTGTTCGGTTC
>NZ_JBRAKS010000288.1:0-5088 GCF_052745115.1 Candidatus Jordarchaeum sp. | reverse complement strand
CAATTATTCTTTTCGAACTATCCCAACAACCCACATACTTAAGGCGCCTTCTCCATTTTCTTAATGATAAAACTTATATAAGTGGAAAAAGCAATTCAAAAAGGACAATAAAATAAAGCAACTTGGTTGAGAAGAGGAGGCCCCACATCCGAAAAACATCTGAAAACAATCAGCCACAAACCAGCCATTCCGAACATCCGCCACCCACCAACCAGCAGCCCCCAAAAACAAGCCCCAAACGAACCCACCATCCTTTCCAAAAACAAGCACCCAAAAAGCGGAGGGGACAAAAATCTCAAAACACACCAAAAACACCAACCCACACCCCAACAAATCACCCAGCAACAACACCACAAACAAACCGCCAATCCAGCAGCCACACCATGTCTAAACAAAACGGGGAAAACAATGAAAACCACCTAACGTAAAAAATCTCAAAACCCACAAAATAGAGAAGAGAAAAAATTTTTCAAGGGGAATAAATTTTGGTAAGCATAGCTTGCATCGCAGGAACCAGACCCGAACTAATAAAAATGGCACCAGTAATAAAAGCCCTACAAAAAAATAACAACACAGACCTCACCTTCATACATTCAGGTCAACACTACGACACGAACATGTCAAACATATTCATGCAGCAACTCGGACTACCCGAACCCACCGACAATCTAAGTGTAGGCTCTGGCACCCCAGCAGCACAAACCGCCAAAATCCTAGCAAAGTGCGAAAAACTCCTCCGAAAATATCAACCTGATCTGGTTCTCGCAGAGGGAGACACAAACACCGTACTCGCATCATCCCTAGCCGCCATAAAGGCAGGCATACCCTACGGGCATGTAGAAGCCGGACTAAGATGTTACGACCGCAAAATGCAGGAAGAAACCAACAGAGTAATAGCCGACCACAACGCAGAACTCTGCTTCGCACTCACCGAAAGAAACACCCCCCAATATTATTTCCTTTCCAAAAAAATGACCAAAGGGAGGAAAACATGCTGAAATTCGAAAACACTACCGAGACACATCCAACAAAAACCACCCCTAGTATAATCGATGCAGAAAAAACAGAAATCGACATCTCAGTAGTTATACCCTGTTTAAACGAAGAACCAACAATAGGAGAATGCATCAACAAAATCAAAAACGTTTTCAGAAAACTAAAGCTACGCGGCGAAATAATAGTCTCAGACAGCTCCACAGACAACTCCCCCACAATAGCAAAAAAACTAGGAGCAAAAGTAGTACACCCCCCCGAAAAAGGCTACGGCACCGCATACCTAACCGGAATATCCGAAGCAAAAGGACAATACATAGTTATGGCCGACGCAGACGGCACATACAACCTAGAAGAAATATACAAATTCATAAAAATATTACAAAAAGATGGAGCAGACATCGTAATAGGAACAAGACTCAAAGGCAAAATCCTACATGGAAGCATGCCCAGACTCCACAGATACATCGGCAACCCCCTCCTAACCCTCACCGCAAACATACTATTCGGAACCAGAATCTCAGACATGCACTGCGGAATGAGAGCAATCACCAAAAAAGCATGGAAAAAAATAAAAACAGTATCACCAGGAATGGAATTCGCATCCGAAATGCTAATAAAAGCAGCAAAAAAAGGACTAAAAATCGTAGAAACCCCCATAACCTACCACCCAAGAAAAGGTACAAACTCCAAGTTAAACCCCTTAAAAGACGGCTACAGACACCTAAAACTACTAATAAAATCACGTTTCACAAAATCATTTTCAAAATAAAGGTCCACGCAAGTTATAAATAACAATTAGATCTCTACACCAGCTTTCTTTAATAGATTACATAAAAACAGAGATGAGAGGTAATAATCTTGATTTGGAATGACAAAAACGTCTTAGTTACCGGAGGCGCTGGATTTATCGGTTCCCACTTAGTAAAAAGATTGCTAGACCTAGGAAGTCATGTTTCTATTGCTGATGACTTCTCTCGAGGTAGAAGGAAGAACATAGAACCCTTCTTAGACGAGATTCAGCTTCACACCCTAGATTTAACAAAGCCTGAGAACTGCATAAAAGCTACGAAAGGTATAGATTACGTTTTTCACCTAGCGGCATCGGTAGGCGGAATCCACTACATAAAAAAAGAAAACGTAGGAGGATCCACTCCCAGCCTCTTAATGAACACCAACATGATGGAAGCCTCGAGAATAAATGATGTAGAAAGGTTTCTCTTTACCAGCTCTGCCTGCGTATACAGAGAAAAAACATCAGAACTCAACAGATTTAAAGAAGAAGACGCCTACCCCGCAAATCCTCACACCACATACGGGTGGGCCAAGCTAATGGGCGAAATCCAGTGCAAATCCTACTATCTCGATTACGGAATCAAGTCTTCTGTTGTCAGAATCTTTAACGCGTACGGGGAAAACGAAAACCTTGATCCTAGATGGTCACACGTTATTCCCTCTACCATTAGGAAGACAATACTCTACCCCAAAGAAGAACTCAAAATTTTTGGAGACGGCACACAAGAACGAGCTTTTCTATACGTTAAAGACTGTGTAGAAGGCCTAATTCTAAGTATGGAAAAAATCGAAGACGCAGAACCAATAAATTTAGGAAGCGAAGAATTGGTTTCCATAAATGAACTAACCAAAAAAATTATAACTCTCTCGGGTAAAGAAATCAAAATTGAAAACGACCTGTCTGCACCCCCAGGAACTCATAAATACTGCGCAGACACAACAAAAATGAAAAAGGTCTTAGGATGGAGCCCCCAAACTCCCCTAAGCGAAGGACTCAGAAGAACCTACAACTGGGCACTAGGTGAACTAAGTGTGGGACAGTAGAAATGTACTGGTCACAGGAGGAGCTTCCTTTATAGGAAGCCATCTGGTCGATTCCCTCCTAAAAAAAGGAGCAATAGTTAAGGTAGCAGATGATTTTTCCAGCGGAAAATTAAGCAACTTAGAATACCCCCTAAAAAAGGATTCATCGAACACCTGGTCTCATAATAGCTTATCTGTCTTCCAAGGAGATTTAAAGGATAAGTCCTTTACCAAGGCCGTATTAAAAGATGTAGAAGTCGTCTTTCATCTGGCGGCGCTCCATGGGGGAAGAGGATACATCCATACCCACCCAGCTCAGTGCTGCACCAACATGATACTGGATCAACTGGTCTTTGAGGAGGCTCAAAAAGCGGAAGTGGACAGAATCTGCTTCGCCAGTTCCGCGTGTGTCTACCCCGCACATCTTCAGGAAGAAACCGGGTCAAACTACCTGCTCAAAGAGGAGGACGCCGATCCATTCGTTAGAGACAAGGCGTTAGCGGATCTAGAATATGGCTGGGCAAAACTAATGGGAGAGATGGCTCTAAAGGCCTATCATAGACAGTACGGAATGAAAACCTCCTCAGTGAGAATATTCACCGCCTACGGACCAAGAGAGAACGAGACACACGCCATAATAGCCCTAATCGCTAAGGCGTATATTAAGATGGATCCCTATATAATTTGGGGGACGGGAAAACAGGATAGAAACTTTACCTACGTTCAGGATATAGTAGATTTTCTAATTCGCGCCGCAGAAAAAATAGAAGACGGCACACCGATCAACGCTGGAAGAGACGATAGAATCACCATAGACCAGGCAGCCGATATCATATTCGATATTGCAGGGTGGAAACCCAAGAAAATCGTCCACGATTTATCTAAACCAGAAGGAGTAGCCTCCAGAGCAGCAGATTTGACGAAAGCAAGAAAAATTATTGGAGAACCTAAAGTATCCTACAGAGAAGGATTCAAAAAAACCATCGAATGGTATTTTACTAGCAAAAACAGAGAAGAAGTAAAATCCAAACTAGATACCTTACTAATAGAGCGCTAAAACCGTCAGAAATACAAACCCCCTTCTGTAAACTTCAGCTACTCCCTTAGAGAGTAAACAAACCATTATCATCAGAAACTGGAACAAAAGATAAACAAAACAAGTATAAACAAGAAAAAGGAAAAATATACGGGAAACATAAAAAAGAAGGGAGAATAAGTTAAATGCCCACTGTAAGCTTCATTCTTCCCACAAAGAACGTAGAGAAAAACATCCGAAACCTGCTGGAAAGCATTTTCTCCCAAGACGTAGAATATAAAA
Source organism: Candidatus Jordarchaeum sp. (assembly GCF_052745115.1). NCBI lineage: Archaea > Promethearchaeati > Candidatus Jordarchaeia > Candidatus Jordarchaeales > Candidatus Jordarchaeaceae > Candidatus Jordarchaeum > Candidatus Jordarchaeum sp. Next base: position 959 of record NZ_JBRAKS010000288.1, on the reverse strand, counting down.
AAGAAGTTCTAATAATGGACTCATCCAACGATAAAACTCCAGAAATAGTCAAAAAGTACCCCGTCAAGCTCGTAAGGGTTGAACCCGAAGATTACAACTACGGAGGAACACGCAATCTAGGAGCCACAATGACCACCGGAGAATTCCTGGTATTCCTATCCACAGATGTAGAAATAAAAGACAAAAAATGGCTGTCAAAACTGCTGAGAAACTTTTCGGATCCAAAGGTCGGAGGCGTCTTCGGAAGACAAATTCCAAAAGAGAACGCAACGCCAATGGAAAAGTTCTTTATACTAAACACATACCCCACGAAAAGTTACACCCTTTCTCTAAGCAACAGCCAGAAACTCAAGAAAGCCATCTTATTCTCCAACACAAATTCTGCCATCCGACGAAGCGTTTGGAAAAAAGTAAAGTTACCAGAGATGTTAAAAAGCGAAGACCAGGAATGGGCAAAAAGAGCCCTAACAGCAGGACACAAAATAGTATATGACAGTGAAGCAATAGTCTACCATTCACATAACTACACAATAAAAAATGTTTTCCAGGAGTATTTCGACTCGGGCGCCACAATGCCCTACGTTTACGACAAAAAAGTAATAAACTACTCCATGAATAACTTCCTACTCGACGGGATAAAATATACAATTAGAGAGTACAACTTCATGGCAAGCAACGGCTACCTCTCTTGGATTCCCTATGTCACAATATATGACGCATTCAAATTCCTAGGCATGTTCCTCGGCTCAAAACATAAATACATGCCCCTATGGCTAAAAAAAGCACTATGCAAAAAGAAAAACCATTGGGACAAATACGATGGCATTATAAATGAATAGCGCGTAACGGATTTCAAAAGTCACTATATGAACTAAATGAATAAGCATAAAAATTTTTGTCTTCAAACAGTATTTGAAAATGAAATAGGTTATTAAAACTGGTTTTGGCTGGTGAGCAGC
>NZ_JBRAKS010000287.1:0-5102 GCF_052745115.1 Candidatus Jordarchaeum sp. | reverse complement strand
AAAAAGGAGGTGATAAAAATATAAAAACCGTTAACAATTCGGAGGTACTGCAAGGTTGGAATTTCTTCATGGTTTAGACTTTTTAATGGGGGCGAGGGGTTTATATGTATTTAGACCTCATATTATATAAGGTTAAGGTTCACAAGAGTGTGGTGAATGTGGAGCTTGCTAAAAACACAGGCGTGGAGGACGTTCTGAGTGCCCTCGGGAGACCATTCGTTCAGAAAGTGTTTTATGTGCTCTCCGCCTTCAAGAAGCTCTCCGTAAAAGATTTAGAGGGTAAAACGGGTCTCTCGGGGAGAACGGTCTACGACGCCCTTGCGCTCCTTGAGCGGGCTGGTCTCGTTGAGCGGAAGGCGCGTGGAGTCTATGCAGTGGCTTCAAGTAGAAACGCTAAGCTTTTCAGTGAGGCATACTATCATCTTCTAGTCACAGGCCTCGCAGAAGAGTTGACGCGAATAATTAGAGAATCGGACAGGGTAAAAGTATCTAAGAAAAATGTAGATGCAAGAAAAAAGCTCTTAGATGAACTTGAAACACTAGTTAGAGACTACGGGGAGCTTATAGAGAAAGAGTTTCCCCGCTCAATACAAGAGATTTTCCTCTCACTGACAGGGAACCGGAATGAGAATTGATAGCACAGCCGAGAAGAACTACCAGACCGCGCTCTCTGCAATCAAAAAGACACTGGAAGTTGAAGTTAAGAAGTTCCCATTGTTCGTAGTGGAAAAAAGCGAGTTACCTGAACTTAAACCAGAACTTAAGGGAAAGCCTTACATCCTAAACTATGTAAGGGGATTCTACAACCATAAGGAAGATAGTATTTTCGTTGTGAGTGGGTATGAGGAAGACCTTCAAACAATTCTACACGAAACACTTCACTCAAACTCCTGCCTCCACTCAAACAACTCCCCCTACTGGATACACGAAGGGCTCACTGAAGCTCTTACAGAGTACATTCTCAAAAAAGAAAACTTGAGCTACGACGTGAACCTGCTCATCTCCGAAGAAGTAAAATTTTGGCGGAAAATGCTCCAAAGCCGCAAAATAGAGATAGTCAGAGCCTACTTTAACCCCAACCCCGAAAAATGCTACTCAACACTGGAAAAAGCTACTGGAATATTCGGCTTAAAGAACAAGGATTTCCGAAAAATCTAGTGTTAGTACTAGTCTCATCTAGCACATAGTGGAACTCTGCTCCAATATCTATAATTCCCAAAAATGTGCTTCCAAATAATTGAGATCGAAAAATCACCATGAGAGGTTGGGAACTCATCTGACTCTTTGCATATTCTATGGCTTTTTTCTGCTAGCCGAGTATTACATTTCCCCTGACGCTTTTATTCTACATTATTTCTAGTCTAAATCTTTCCTAATTCTTGCTCGCCAAAGCCCTAAGAACTCACCTTTTTTTTACCATCCTCTTTTTCTTTGTTGGGCTCTGTATCTGATGTATATGGCGGCTGCGCTGAGTAAGAGTACGAGTATCATGAGTACGAGAGCGGTTCCGTGTTGGATTCCTAGGGTGTCAGCTGCGTAGGGGCTTTCGACTGCCATATAATATATGTGGTAGGTTAGGGCCATGACTGGATCATATATAGTAGCTGGATAGTAGTTTGATTGGGAAACGACCACGGCGATGAATAGTATGGCTGCGGTTTCCCCCACTATGCGTCCTATTCCCAGTATTGTTCCGGTGGAGATTCCGGGTGAGGCTAAGGGTAGGGTTACTGTGGTGATTGTTTGCCATTTTGTTGCTCCCAGTGCTTGGCTGGCTTCTCTGAATTCTTTGGGTACAGCGTCTAGTGCATTGTTTGTGGATTTTATTATTATGGGGAGTGCCATGAATCCGAGCACTATCCAGCCCGAAACTAGGCTTGGGCCCCCCTCCGCTATATTTAGGTAGCGTAGTAGGAAGGATAGGCCGAATAGTCCAAAGACTATTGAGGGGACTCCCGCCAAGTTGTTGACTACCTGGTTTATGAATGATTTTAATTTTCCTTGGACCAAGTACTCTGACATGTAAATGGATGACATAACTCCCAGAGGGATTGCTATAATCATGGCTCCCACGACTAGGGCGAAGGTTCCGAAAATCATGGGGGCTATTCCCCCCAGTCTTAGGTCAGTGTTTGGGATGGGGCTGCTGGTGAGAAAGCTTGGAAAATTGAAGGTGAATGTGGGCCAACCGTAGAAAAGCACGGTTCCTAAAATTATGAAGAAGGCTAGTATGGCTAGGAAAGTTGGGATGCCTATTAGCACGTCTCCCAGTATGGATCTGATTTTAGCTTCTCCTGGTGGTATACCTTTTAGTTCTTCTCTCAGTTTCTTCATTTCAGAATCTCCTTTTCACCTTTTTAGAAAACCTGAAAATTGTGATTTCAGCTAAATAGTTGATAATGTAAGTGATTATGAATAAGACAAATCCAATGGCCAGCAGAGCCTGGTAATGCGTACTTCCCCAAGAAGTTTCACCAATTTCCGCAGCTATGGTAGCGGTCATAGGCATAATAGGATCGAGAAACAGTTCCTTAAAGTAGAAACCAAATTTATCCAGGATTGGCAGAAAGGGAAAGTAATTAGGATACAAGATGGTGAAAGGCGAGCTACCGGCAATCATTAAAACCGCCATAGTTTCCCCTATAGCGCGAGCTATCGCTAGAACCACGGCGGCGGCAATACCTGCAGCAGCAGCCGGCAGTATCACTTTACGAACCGTTTGGAAGTGCGTAGCTCCCAGGGCGAATGAAGCTTCTTTAAATTCCCGGGGAACAGCGGAAATAGCATCTTCACTAATACTAATTATGGTGGGAAGAATCATAATCGCAAGAATTATTGCCGCAGACAAAGCGGTTCGTCCATTATCCAGATGGAAAATATTTTGTATTAAGGGCACCACAAGGGTAAGGCCGATTAGCCCAAAAACAACTGAGGGCACTCCGGCCACCAACTCGATTATGGGTTTGAGCACACTTTTAACCCTTAGGGAACAGTACTCCGCTAAGTGCACTGCGGAAAAAACCCCGATAGGAAGCGCAATAGCAATCGCGCCTCCAACCACAATTAAAGTACCTATAATAAGCGGTAGAATTCCGAATTCATAAGCGTTAGGAGCCCAAATGCCTCCCGAAACAAAATTCAAAAAACCCGCAAAAGGATTCCCCCCACCAAATAAGATCAAACCGTATTTATCAACAACATATCCAAAAAAGTCAGGATTCAACACATACAAAAGATGTAACACACTTGTTCCATAGCTCATCTTTTGAAACATGGGAAGGGCTTCCCTAAAAAGAAAGAATAATATGAGACCGGTAATTACCAAACTCGAAAAGGCACAGAGAGCAGTTAAACCCTCAGGTGAAAAAAACCTTTTAAAGTATCCTATAATATTTACTCCAAATTTTTTCAAATCCTCAGCCGTAAAAATATACTCTAAAATTTCTAATGTTTCACCACTTCTAGGGACACTTTTAGGAATTTTCTCTTTATTCTTCCTGTTGAACCACATTTTTACCGCCTCAAAAACAAAAAAAAGTTGAACGAGGATTTTAGACTGTTAGTAGATTTAGTTCCATACTATTGGTGTGGAGTAGTACCAGTAGGGCAACCCTGTAGTCAGACCTGCTTTTTCTACGCTTACGTAGCCTACTCTGTCAATTATGGCTTGACCGGCACTGCTGTAAACAAATCCCAAGTATCTGTCTATTATAGTGCCCGGCGCTGGGAAACCATCGGTTATGTAGTACAACCATCTGCATGCAAAATAGCCACCAGTATACTCGCCTGGACCGGTGATTTTCGACTGGGCCCAAGATATAACACCATTAATATCTGGAGTTTCATAGGAATAGGAAGAATTGTAGGCAACATTCACCCCCTTAATTGGTGAGAGTGGGTTTGCCACTTCCGCTGTATAATAAGATAGGGCAACATATCCCATAGAATATTGCTGATCTTTAACACTGGATATCATTAGACCATTCGAAGTTACCTTGGTGACCCCAGGCCAGGTACCAGTTTTATCCACCAGGAAATCACTCTCAAAATCGCCTCGGGTACCCGAACCATCCTCTCTAATGAAGACGGTAATCGGTTGATGAGCAGCTCCCGGTACATAATCATCCCAATAAACGGGTCCGGTTCCTTTCGCTGAGGCATTAAATATCTGTCCCACCTGTGCTCTGGTTAAGTTCACTTCAGACAAGTCGGGATGATAATTGTAGATTACAACTATTGCATCCGCGCCAATAATCCAAGTTAAGAGTTTTACACCAGTTGCTGTGGCACTGCTAATTTCTGTGCTCTTCGGTTCTCTAGACGCGGCTGCAATGTCCGTTGCCTGGTTAATTATTGCACTGTATCCTGCACCTGAGCCTCCTCCCGCTGCCTGAACGGTGATGAATGGATTCCGAGCTGTGAAGGCGGTAGCCATCTCGGTTGTTATCGGTAGCACCGTTGTTGATCCGGGAATGTAAAGAGACCCGGACGCCTGACCAAAAGTATAAGTTAGGATTAAGCTTTGTTGCTGCTGTTGACCGCCTGTTACAACCGGAGCAATTATGAAGGTGCCCACACCAACCCCTGCCAACAGTGCTATCAGGAGTATGGCTATTCCTTTACCGCTTAGCATTGAAGACAACTTTTTCATTCCTCTATTTTGTTCAACAATTTTTTATGGCGCTTAACCGACTTTTCTCATGGTATAATAAGATTATCCAAATGATTCTTATGATAGATTAATAATCTTATGTTTACTTATGGATACATATGTATAGCCAAAGAATATGATATCTTATTTAATATCGGAAAATATTTACTACACTAAATAGCTCTCAAACATAGCAAAACCAGAATCAATACTTAGAAAGCAGTAACAATTAGAGAAAACTCGTCTTAAACCAAATAAATTTATTAAATAACTACTCTTAATGGTTCAACTTTGGAAATTATGAATTCTTAAAAATCTTATCTGGAATAGATTTATGATACCTTTAAATTGGATAGAATAATATTACTATTATAGTAAATATATAGTGGTTGGAATTGGGGGTTTACAACAGTAGGAAGATTTAATACTAAATAATACCATATATGGCTAT
>NZ_JBRAKS010000286.1:0-5116 GCF_052745115.1 Candidatus Jordarchaeum sp. | reverse complement strand
CATTCTGTACTTCAATTTTGTTCTTCTTTGGTTCCACTATGACTAGTGGAATAAACTCTTCCATTCTGCTTCAATCGGAACCCGTTTACTCTATAGTTTTATGTTACTTTCTTTTGAGAGAGTTAATTAGGAAAAAACAGATTGCGGTAACCTTACTCATTCTCTGCGGAACAATAATCGTTCTATACAACGGCGTACTTTCTTTAAACATTGGAGATATACTGGTGCTACTAACTCCCCTATTCTGGCAAATAGCTCATGTGCTTGGAAGAAAAATATTGGAAAAAGCTAGCACCTATGTCGTTACTACAGGCCGAATTCTGTATGGTGGATTATTACTTTTCATCCTGACTCTGGTCCCCGGATTTAGTGAATACGGGTTCTTGGTCGATCCGGGAATAGTGCTTATACTTGTTTTACAAGGACTCATAGCTTTTGCGGGTTCAGCTCTGGTGTGGTATGAAGCCATAGCACGGATAAATCTGTCTAAAGCCACAGCCATTATAGCCCCCTATCCCATTTTCTCAGTGATCTTAGCCTGGACACTGCTCGGAGAAACTGTTTCAATATACCAGATTGCTGGGCTGGCAATAATCCTTGTCGGAATGTTGCTATTAACCAAAATACGCAGCGAGAGCAGAGCAAAGAAAATAATCCAAAAAGAAACAAGAGCAAACAAAATAGTAAAATCTCTCCCAAACTCCTTGAAAGATAAAACTAGATAATTCAAAGGTAGTTAGTCTTATTAGAAAAGATTTAATAAAAAGAACTACTTTTTCACAAATATTTAATTTTTATCCGGTGAATTTAGTGTGGGCAATTGATACCGAGCAGAAAGGATTTATTTTATGTCTACTTGAAATCCTTTTAGCCGGCTTATTTCCGGTAATCACCAAGTACGGTGTGGGTTTCATAAATCCAATCTTTTTCGCAGCCATAAGTGCACTTCTCGGAGCCGGATTTATGCTAATTATCTTAAAATTCAGAAAAGAGTTAAAACAATTGTTTACAAAAGAGCTCTTGAAGAATCTATTTCTGATAGGATTTTTCGGAACCTTTCTATCCTCAATTCTATTCTTCATTGGTTCAACCATGACTAGTGGAATAAATGCTTCCATTCTGTTGCAAACTGAGCCAATATACTCCATTGTTCTGAGTTTTTTCCTTTTAGGCGAATTGATAAGAAAAAAACAGATAGCACTAACCCTACTAATCCTCAGCGGAACCATAATAGTCGTATACAACGGCGTCTTATCCATAAACATGGGAGACATTCTCATACTACTCACCCCATTCGCCTGGCAGATAGGCCACGTGTTAGCCCGTAAAACATTTGAAAAAACCAGTACATACGTTGTTGCTACAGGCAGAGTTCTTTACGGCGGAATACTACTCCTCATACTTTCACTAATACCCGGTTTCGGCGAATACCAATTCCTAACCGATCCCGGAATAATGCTACTATTTCTATTCCAAGGAATTGTGGTATACATAGGTTCAATGATTGTATGGTATGAGGCAATAAAAAGAATAAATCTATCCAAAGCCACGGGAATCATTGCCCCCTACCCGGTCTTCTCAGTGATTCTAGCCTGGATATTTCTGGGGGAAACAATTTCCGTTTACCAATTGGCGGGACTAGCCATAATAATTACCGGAATAATTCTACTGTCTAGAGTACGTAGTGAAAAAAGAGAAAAAAAGATGCAAAAAGAGATAAGCGAAAAGTGAAGTTTCTTAGCCTGCACCCGTAAGAGAGTAGAAATTAATAAGATACAACCAAATCTGATCGAACGGTATCCCGGGGGTAAGGAAAAGGTAGATATGCCAAATTACTCCGCCCAGAAATAGAGCTAAAGAAATAGTAACCAGCGAAACGATAATGGCGTATCGGAGCCCCATTTCTTTGGCCAAAACTGCGAAAGCCGCCAGACACGGAAAATAAAGTGCAACCACCACCGCGTATACTATCATTTGTACAGGAGTTAACAGGAGACCGAGGTTGGTTATTCCCAGTTTTAATTGTGAGATTACGAGCAGAGTCTGAATGGTCATCTCTTTACGCAGCAAACCATAAATCAGAGTAATACTGGTTATAGAGGGCAATCCCAGCCAGTTAGCCATAAAAGGCTCCATAGGCTGAATAATAGCGTCCAGAGCTCCCAAATAGGCTAACACTCCCAGCACAAGGCTTCCCACGATTATCAAAGGCAAAGCCAGATATACAAACTCTTTAAGCCGAATCCAAGTTTTTTTAAGCACCGCACTAAAGGAAGGCAGCTGGTAAGGAGGCATTTCCATAACCAACCCTGGGGAAGTACCGGGTATAATCTTTGCCAATAGTAAACCACTAACCACAATCACTCCCATAATAATGGAATACACTGTTAGAGCATACTGGATTCCGACGTAGTAAGCAACTGAACCCAGTATGACTGAAGTTCTCGCCGAACAGGGGATTAAAACTATTAGAAAAGCGGCAATCAAACGCTGTTTTCTACTCTCCAATATACGGGTACCCATCAAAGCTGGAACATTGCAACCCAGAGAAGCTAAAAGTGGTATCACCGATTTTCCGTGCAATCCAAACTTGTGCATAATGTTGTCAAGCAGGAAAGCTATTCTGGTCAAGTAACCGGTGTCCTCAAGCAGTGCCAAAACTATGTAAAACGTCAAAATATAAGGAAACGCTATGGCAAAAACCGCCTCAACCCCCACTACGACTCCATCAATAACCAAGTTTTTAATTATAAATGGATAGGGATAAATTTGAGGTAGTAAGAATTCAACCCAAAGAGTATATTGGGGGCTAATATAGGCTAAAAGAAACTCTGTATACAAATCAAAAGAAGTGTATCCGAGTAAGCCTTCCACAAACGGTATAACCCCATCCTCAAAAAAAGTGGTAATAACCTCCTCTAAGAAACCGCCACCAAAAAACAATAAAGCAAATATGCCTACAACTACTAAGAGTAGGAATGGTATTCCCGTAGAGTAGGATAAAGTTATGCCGTCAAGTCTTTCTCTAAAAGAAGGCTTGGCAGGTACTTCAGTAATTACTTTACCCGCGATTTCCCCTGCTAGAGCATATCTTTCTTTTGAAATACGCGTTTCTGGTCGCTCACCATACCTCCACTCTATCTCATTCCGTAATTTTGAAACAAATCCTATAACAGAAGGACTAATCATTTCTTTAGTAGCCAGCTCCGCCGCCCTCATATCCCCTTCCAGCATCCATTTGGCAATCACCCGGGCAGAAGCTAACTCTTCAGTAGGAACCTCTCTTCGAATTCTATTCTCTACCCGTCTAACCATTCTTTCAATATCCGGACTATAACCAATATCACTAAATCTATGTCTATGAGGTTCTAACCATCTCAATTTTCCCTCTTCAAACCGCCTTCTCCCTCTCAAAAATTCCTCCTTTTTCTCTTCTAATTCCTCTTCAATTTTCTTTTTTCTTTCCTCTTCAATTTTTGCAATCTCTTCCTTCATTCTTCTATGTCTTCTAGGAAAAAACCCAAAAAAGTTCCTAGAATTTTCAATTGACTCTCTCCCTTCCTGTATCAAAAAATCGGACCCTATTTTGAGTGGGCTTCCCTCCTCGTGTAAATGGTGTTTATCATGTAGATGTTCGTGTATGTGATGAAGCCCATGGTGATGATACATATGCTCTTTCTTGTGCTCAATCGTGGCTTCAAGAAGAGCGGTTTCCAAAAGCCTCCTAATATTTTTACCGTGTATGGCAACAGTGGGAACCACAGGAACACCTAATATATTCTCAAGCTCTTCTGCGTTTACGGAGATGCCTCTTTTCGCCGCGAAGTCAACTTGATTTAGAGCAATAACCACTGGAACATTAAGTTCTAATAACTGCAGAGTGAGATTCAAGTTACGCTCAAGATTAAAGGCATTAACCACATTTATTATGACGTCCGGCTTCTCCTCAAGTATGGTTCTGACGGCAACCTCCTGATCTTTGGACCCTGCACCAAGAGAATAGGTCCCTGGAAGATCTTTAAAAAGAATTTTTTGACCATCAATCCGCATCGTGCCCTCCATAATCTCTACCGTAGTTCCAGGATAATTTGAAACAATAACATTTATTCCGGTAAGTTTATTGAAAATAACCGATTTTCCCACATTAGGATTACCCGCAAGATAGATCTTAATAATCCGTTCCTTTCCTTCCTCCTCCTCTTTAGTAGCTAAAAAACGATCAAAAGGCCCACGCATAAATCTAGATCTACCTCGTCTCCAGCCTCTCTTGAATCGCGGCATAAGTTAACCCCTTTATATTTTTAAGCTGGTTTAACTCGAATCAGTTTTGCTATATCCTTTCCAACCGCTATCTGGCACTTTCCAAGATCCACTAGCATGGGACCTCCAAGCGGAGATTTTTGGATGATTTTAAGCTTTACACCCGGGAAAATTCCTAAAGAACAAAGTTGACGTAAAAGTTCGGTTTGCTCGTGTGAAATTCGGGCAACCTCAACCTCAGTAACCGGCTCATAATCTGTTAACGGATGCGTATCATCCGGTGCAATATTCCCCTCAGAGTCAGGTATGATATTTCCATGGGGACAACTATCCGGTTTCCCAAGTACATTTTCTAATTTTTCTAAGACATCCTCGGACAATGCGTGCTCAAGCTTACAGGCCTCATCATGCGAATCATCCCAGTTAACCCCTACCATGTCCACCAATAATTTCTCAGCTAAACGGTGTTTTCGCATCGCAGAAACCGCTATTTTTTTACCCTTTCCCGTGAGGGTTACCCCTTTATAAGGTTTGTATTTAACTAGCCCTTTCTTACTAAGGGGCCCTGATATCATTTCAGTTACTGAGGCTGGTGAAAGTCCCAAGTCTTTGGCTAAATCGGTGGTTTTGACCATTTTGTGGCCGGACTCTTCGAACCGGTATATTCTTTCTAGATATTCTTCTTCGCTCTTAGTTGGTTTTGCCAATTGGATCATCTTTATGTCTTGTAAAAAAATTTAGGTAAACCTAAATTTACCAATAAAATAAATTAAACTAAATATTTAAAGTTTGTGGTGAAAAAAAATGAGAAGGCGCCTTAAGTATGTGGGTTGTTGGGATAGTTCGAAAAGAATAA
>NZ_JBRAKS010000285.1:0-5128 GCF_052745115.1 Candidatus Jordarchaeum sp. | reverse complement strand
CGACATTAATTATGCTGGGAGTTGGGCTTCTTGGATTTGGAATTTTTGCCCGAAGATTCTCCCGCAAAACAATTTAAATCAAAAATATCTTAAAAAAATTACGATAAAAGGGGATTCATCTAAAAAGAGTCCCCTTCTATTTTTTCTTTTAAATAAAACATATTCAACCCCAAACAAACCATATAGTTTAAAAAAATTTAAAAAACGAGATAAACCAAAAAAATAATTTAGACCCAAAAACCCTAACTTAATTTTTAAGTCAATTTCTTTCCATCAAAAGAAAAGGGGACAGGCTACTTTTCCTCCTTGCAAACAAAGGAAAATCTCAAGCACAGGTTAAAAACCGGCCCTTTTTCATCACGCCATAGAATGGTGACCAAATAACAAAATTTAACTTTTAAATAAAAATACAAAATAAGAGGACTTCCTTAAAAAGAAGTTCTCTTATAAACTTTACCCCATACAAATCTATATTTTTTCAACTTAAGCCCAATCCAACAAGTAACCGGAACATTATTTAACACAAATTAACCAAAATGATTTTTTACCCGCTAACTTAATTTTTAAGTTAATTTTTTTTCATGGCACGCAATTTAAATTCAGATGTGATATTGTCAAAACTTTTTGGTTCCGTTTCGAGAGCCCGAATTCTTGAGCTTTTATTTTCTAATGTAGAAAAATCTTTTTATCAAAGGGAGATCATGTTTGAGGCTGGCCTTAACCTCCAGCCAACTCAACGTGAGCTCAATAATCTTGTGGATTTAGGGATTATAAAGGCAAGAGAGACCCGCGACAAAGTTTATTATGAAGTCGATAAGAATTCTCCTCTTTTTCACCCTCTCTCAGAAATAATTAGAGTTGTTAAGAAATCAGGATCTATTTTCAAGGCTTCTGGAGAATGAGATACAGTGTCTCTACTTAATTCTTTTTCATTGGAGTAAGAGAAGGAGACAACATAAATTGTAAGTTATTGGGAAGATAGAATTTTAAAAGCCTTTAAAAAAGCATGAGATTTAGAAACGTAGCTGACATTACAAAATGGCGATTATGCGTGGGTTGTGGAGCCTGCGTTTCGGTTTGTCCAGAAGGGTTTATAAGACTTGTTAATAAGGAAGATGAAGGCCAAAGACCAGTAGTAAGATCGGGGAATTGCGGACTATGCGATAAATGCCTGTCTATCTGTCCGGGTTGGCAGATATCTAAAAATGTAAATAAAGAAAATGGTGACCATATTTTTTTAATGTTGCCAGAATGGGGGCAGATTAAGGAAGTATGGGAAGGTTATGCAGCTGACGAAGAGCTTAGATATTTTGGATCATCTGGAGGTGCAGCAAGCGCCATAGCTCTATACTGCCTTGAAAAAGGGGAAGTTAAACAAGTCCTTCATTCAGGGGTAGATGCCGAGAATCCTTTATATAATCTGCCTGTTGTTAGTAAAACAAGGATCGACCTCCTTGAAAGAACAGGTTCGCGTTATGCTCCTTCCTCACCTTGTGAAGGATTATCAGAAATCATTAATTTTCGGGGCTGTTCCCTTTTCATAGGGAAGCCATGCGATATTCAAGGCGTTAGAAAAGCAGAAATGATTATTCCTGAGATTAAAGAGAAGGTAAACCTAAAGGTAAGTATATTCTGCGCCGGGACTCCATCAACATTGGCAACCCTCAAATTGATCGAATCACTCAACGTGCCAATAGATAGGATTAGTGGTGTTCGCTATCGGGGCCGTGGCTGGCCAGGAAGCTTTGCGGTTTGGACAGATGGGAGTGAGAAGCCCATGATTGAGATTCCTTATGCCGAAGCGTGGGGATTTTTGCAGAAATATCGCCCGTATAGATGCTACCTTTGTCCAGATGGGACCGGTGAGCTTGCTGACATTTCTTGTGGTGATCCCTGGTATAGAAAAATAGGCAATAGGGAGAATGGATATTCGTTAATTCTGATTCGAACCGAGAGGGGAAAAGAGATATTTTATAAGGCAATGAAGGAAAAATATATAATAGCTGAAAAAGTAGACCCTAATGTGTTGCCTTTATCCCAGCCGGGCTTTATAACTAAAAAGGGTGCGGTTTGGGGAAGAATATTTGCACTTAGGGCAATGGGGATTCCAGCACCTCAATACCCAGGCTGGAATCTTTTTAGACTCTGGCTAAGGATTCCGGTTAAAGAAAAAGTAAGATCAGTTTTTGGAACAGTGAGCAGGGCGATTACCCGCAAATATTTTAAACCAATAAAGGGTTATCTGGTTTCTCTGATCAATTTGGCCTATTTGGTCTATTTGGGTTCTCTTGTCTATTTGGGTTGAATTGGAATGGTGGTTAAGCCTTTTAAAAAATGATTTCTTAAATTTCAAACCTGCTGACTCAATTTTTGAGTCATTACTTCTGATCTTCTTGAGGATGTAGGAAAAGGATTGGTTAAGATGCATAATCTGATTCGAATTGTTATGAGATCTCCAATTGTTTCTTAATCAGGTCAGCAAGGCTGTCCTTGATCTCATCATGACGGGGTACAGGAGCCTTCTTCCCGTTCTTGGGATTTTGATAAATATCATGCTTCTTGCCGTGACGCAGTAGAAAACATCCATGTTCGATTACTGCGAATGAGGACATATCTTTTCAAGCCCCAACCTCGATTTCCTTTATCTTGATATCTGGGCGATCAAGGACCGGTTCAGTATCTAACATAAGTTGGTAGGCGTCGCGGATATTTTCTTCCAACTCTTCCAGAGTTTCACCCTGACTAAAGACCGAGGGGATTTCTTTTAATCGTCCTACAAACCAGTCATCGTCTATCCAATATTCAAGGGTAAATGTCTTGCGCATTCTTTACCTCCTCTTGAAATAAATGGTTTCGTAAAAAGGATAGCACAATGTATTTTCCCTATTCAAGAAAGAAATAATAATACTGGGTCAAATCTTGCCAGTCTGTTGAAAAGCTCTTTTAAAAACTATTTATTTTAACTTCAAATCAAAATTAACATTTAGAAAAAGGGGACAGGCATCCTCTCACCTAACTGGGGAATTGGAACGGTGGATAGAGGAGACTTGAAGCTCATTTTTTAAAGTGATAAGATAAATGTTAAAATCAAAGGAGTAGGGTAAGAAAAAAAATGGGCAGAAAGCCATTATTTGTAAGGGCAGAATGGGATAAAGAGGCAATGGTATGGGTGGCTACTAGCGATGACGTGCCTGGTTTGGCTACAGAAGCGGTAACGATGGAGGCCCTTATAGAGAAGTTGAGGGTGATAATTCCCGAGCTTCTAATAGCCAATAATGCCACCGTTGGCGATGAAGTGCCCTTCGAAATAATAACGCGGCGTTTTGAGGTCACCCGGCAGGCGGGACGTTAATGTCTAACTACACTCCAAAGCTAAAACAGATTTTTGATCGCCAGGAGAGTGTGTTGAAAGTGTGTTCCCGAGGGGCGAGGAAAAAGTATCCTGTCCCCTTTTCCCACTTCGTAGGTGGAATTACTTTCGATGATAAAAGATTTTGTTAATAGATTTCTTAATAAATTAGCTTATTTTTTGCCGGGAGGAGAGAGCGTAAGGCCTTGCTTGCATCGAATATGTGGTGTTCGCATAGGAAAGTAATCATTGAAAAAGATGTGTTTATATGTCCAAATTGTGTGATTCTTCCGATCAAGAAGAAATAGAAACCCTGCTAAGAGGAGAGATGTCGAAGTGGACAGGGATGAGGCCATCTATAATGTTATAGAGAAAAGGAGGGAAGAATATACTGAACTTCTTAAAAATTCTCTTGAAATGCTTGTCGAGAGACTTAAAGGGAAGGTAGAGAGGGTAAGCATATTTGGCTCTTATCCACGAAGGGAGCCCAATCTTTTTACAGATTTGGATATCCTTATCATCATGGAAACAGAAGCACCATTCTTAAAAAGAATCAAGCAAATCTACTCCCTCCTCTCCCTACCAGTGGATGTGGACATCCTATGTTATACACCCGAAGAGTTTGAAAGGCTAAAAAAGAGAAGATTTTTCAAAGATATAAGGGAGAAAGAGGTTGTCTTATATGAGAAGGGAAGGCCTTGAAGAAGGGAGAAGGTGGCTTGAACAGGCTGAAGAAGACTTGAAGTGGGCAAAAGATTTAGCCCAAAGGGGTGGTTACCATATAGCATGCTTTCTGGCTCAGCAAGTGGGAGAAAAGGCTTTAAAGGCATTTTTGTATGCTCAGGGTGAAGAGATAGTCATTGGTCATTCCATTGAGAGGTTATGTAATTTTGCCTTAAGATTTGAAGTTGAATTTGCAGAGAAGGTGAAAAAATGGTCAATACTTGATGGATATTATGTTCCAACAAGATATCCAAATAGCTTGCCGGATAGCATTCCTGCCAGGGTCTATACAGAAGATGCGGCGAAAGAGGCGGTGGGCTTAGCTGAGCAGATAGTTAATTTTGTCAAAGAGAAGATAAAGTGAATGTGAAGATAGAATGGCTGCGTTTCAGGGAAAAGAGAAAAAGGAGACAGGCTACTTTTTGCCTGTCCACACAAATTCCTCAGGCGAGTGAAAAAAGTAGCCTGTCTCCTTTTTTCTTCCCCTAAAAATGTCTTGACCGGAGCTCGCACTACAGCATTGTGTTTTTAATTCCCTGGATAGAAAGTGGATTCCTAACCCGTTAAGCTATCTAATCTATAAAATTCAATAAACCAACATAACTCAATTAATCCCACAAATTCAGGCTAACTTAATTTTTAAGTCAATTCAGGTCTAAATTCTGAAGCTGTATTCCAGTCGATATTCCAACCAGACAAACGATACAAACAAGATAGACCAGATAAACTCAATCAATTCGAGCAACTCAAAGATTCATAGGTTCCAGAACTAAAGAGTTCTCTTCACCTTTTCTCCCAATTGGTAAAGAAAAGACAAAACAGATAAAGTCCCAAGGGTTCAAGGACTTCTCTGCAGAGAAGATTAAGTTGAAGAGTATAAGTTTTTATTCGGAGGTTGGAAAATGTTTTCAAGGCGATTTGAAGCAATAAAATCAGATTTTAAAGGTATAATTCTTGCTGGTGGTGCTGGCACGAGACTTTATCCTATTACAAAGGTAATCAGCAAGCAGCTCTTGCCCGTATATGATAAGCCCATGATCTATTATCCTCTTTCTA
>NZ_JBRAKS010000284.1:0-5138 GCF_052745115.1 Candidatus Jordarchaeum sp. | reverse complement strand
AAAAGGCTACAAATTCAACATATCAATAGATAAATACTTTGCTGAATGACTACGGAGGGCTGTGGTAAGGGAGCTGGAGAAGATACTCTACACTCTGAAGAACTCTGTGGACAAGCACCTGAAAGATAATGATGTGGAGGCCCTCAAGAGGAGGATAAACCTCACCGTAGACGCCCTCAAAGCCCTTGCTGAGAGGTTGATGAAGCTGGGCTGTTTTAAAGCCGCGGAGTTTGTGAGGCAGTGCTCCAACACCGCGGTGACCTTTGCCCGGCTCGCTGTGAAGGGGGTAAAAGTGCCCTGGAACTCTAACCTAGTTGAACGCCTTATGGGAGAGATCTCTAAGAGGTGCAAGCATAAGTGGATGAGGTGGACCACAAGGGGACTGGAGGCCATACTGAACATTATCCTTGTGAGGTACACTTCAGAGAAGAGGTGCCAGAGGTTTAAGCAGAAGATCATGAAAGCCGAGAACCTAAGGTTTATTAAAGGCGGAGTGAAAATCATAGCTGTCGGAGGCGAACTTTAGACAAAAATGAAACACCATCAATAATTTTAATTATATATTAAAACAAAGAAAACCCCTTTTTGATTGAAGGTAGTAATTAATATAACTTTCAACTCTTAATTCTAAATCAGATGTGTTTTTGTTTTACAATAATTTTCTGTGAAAACCATTTCATAATTTATCTAAAACGCGAAGCTTAAGTAGGTTTATTATATCCCTTCTCCCAATTTGGAACCAATATTTGTTAAGCTTATGGAAATCCAAAAAGCCCATTAACGATGCTATTTATATAATTAAAAATATTTGTTATAGAGCTCCCTGTCCAACCAAGTACACTTAGAATTATCCCTACTAGTATAGTTACTGTTAGAATTGCCAAACCGATTAAAATTCCTTCTTCAATTAAGGGTGAGCCTTTATTATCTTCTAACATTTTTAGAATGTATTCAGGAATCCTTCTTATCATTTGCTCACCTATTTCAAATTTATTTAAAATTTTTTTAGTGCGGGTAGATTTCAAATTTTTCTTTTCAATATTCTTTAAGACCAGATTATATTTAAACCCCACAATAATTTATGATTTTTAGACACTAATTTCGAATAACACTCCACAAAAAAGAACGCGAGCCTTAAATATTGTACTTTTAAAATGTTTTAGGGAAATATATGCGGGCAAGTACTCAAAAAAATTTTAAAAAAATTGAGAAGGGTCTTGAAAATAACGAAAATAATGAAACTGAAGTTCAGAATAGAATTTTAATAGACACATACGAAGTCGGACAATACATTATTACAATATACTTGATTAAAAATTTCACAGAATTTCTTTACTGTGTTGATGAGATAGATACAAAAATTTCGGGAAAAAATGTTCTTAAAGAAGTAATAAATGAGCTTGGAGCCAGTCAAATTCTTACTAATAAGAAGGCATTTTTTAAAATAGAGGAACTAATTAAATTCAGAAAAAATGAAGCCTTAAATTTTTTACTTACAAAGTATCCCGAAATACCTGCTAATTCTTCTGAAAATATTGCTGAATTATCTTGTTATGAGAGTATAGGTATTAGTGTAATTGCGCCTTTACTTTTAGATTCAAATGTAGAAGAGTTCTATTTGGATAAAGAAAGTACAAATATTTACTTGGATCACAGAAAATGGGGGCGATGTAGAACAGCAATATCATTAAAGGAGCGAGATGTTGAGAGGATAATAACGCGTGTAAGAGCGGAAAGTGAAATGCAACTTGATGAATCGAAACCATCCCTTAAAACAGAAATAATCACAGAGAGTTTTCATATACGGATTTCATTAGATATTCCGCCCTTAGCAGCTGAGGGAGTACAACTAGACTGTAGAAAGCTGAGAAAAAATCCTTTCACAATCCCAGAACTTATATTTAACGAAACTTTAAACACCAAAATAGCGGCATATCTACTTTATTGTTTATTACGAAGAATGAACATTACTGTAATTGGGGAATCAGGAGCAGGAAAAACAACTCTAATTAATGCTTTAGATATCTTAACTCCGCCCGATTGGAGAAAAATTTACTTGGAAGATGTTGTTGAGAGTATTCCACAAACTGAATTTGGAAAGCATCAAGCCCGTTTTAAAGTTGAACCATTTGAAGGAGAAGAAATTAAAAAACGTAATAAAAGCAAGGAGATTACACGCCTACTTCACCGCTCTCCAGATTGGGTATTTTTAGGAGAAATACAAACAGCACAAGACAGTCAAGCCATGTTTCACGCTCTTTCTGCAGGAATAACTGGACTTCAAACATGCCATAGCGCAACTGTTGAGGATATGATTCTACGCTGGGTTGTCCATCATGGTGTTTCTCCTGTATGTTTACGAGATTTATCCATTATAATTCAGATTAATCGTTTGAAATCCCATTTTAAAAAGAAAAGAAAAGTAATACGATTATGCGAGATTGATTTTAAAAATAAGGAGATGTTTAAAGATATTCAAAGCGTTCTATCTTCAGAAGTAATTATTGATATTTTTTCTTGGAATCCCAATAGAACAGAATTAGTAGTTTCTTCAGAACTATTCACTACTCCAACATTAGAAAAGATAAAAATGTTCCATTATATTGATGAAAAAAATTTTTTCGAAGAATTAGAAACATACGAGAAAATTTTTTCAGCTATGACAGAAAATCACATTTTTGATTTACCGAGGAATATTTCGATTTTTCATAGTCTATATGCGTTAATTTCAGAGCAAGAAATAGAGAATGAGGTGATTAATTGGGGCGAGGTAAAAAAAACGATGATAAAAGAAATAAAAAAAGTAAAGAAGCACGATTTATGGAGAGAATATCAAAAACCTTCGGATCAAATAGAAGTTTAAGAAAAATCGGTAAAAGAATAATTACAAGGGAATTAATAATTTCTGTGAATCATTTCTTTAAAGAAGGACAAATAACAGCGGAAGAAGTTTCCGGAGGGGCGTTAGGCTTTGGCCTATCTATAGCTTTTTTGACTTTAATTATGGGAATTATGTTTAACATCTTAGTTGCAGTAATGCTCTCGGTGGCAATGTTTATTTTTGGGTATAATTATGTAATAACCTATTATCCAAAAAAGTATGATAAAAATCGATGGACAATAGCTCGTTACGCTGACTTTATACTTGAAGAACTACTTTTTATATTATTATCTACGGGTTCAATTTTTGATTTTATTCTGTTCGTAGCAAACGCTGATTACCCCATTATTTCTCAAGAATTTAAGAGTTTAGCAAACCATGTTAATTCAGGAGAAAAACCGGAGAAACTATTATTGAATTTCTCATATAATCAACCAACAGAAACTTTGAAAATCCATATACCAGCCATACTAAAATCCTCAGAAATATCGGACGAGCTCGTTGATAGAATCGTGAGAATAGCACAGCGTGAGGTTAGAAATGAATATCAAAGATATACATTAGAGTTGGAAGGCCGGTTACTCGTTGTCATGGGTATAGGCTTTTTTTTGCCCATAGTAATATCCTTAGGACTGTTAATGAACAATATAGGAACCAACCCACTTTTTTTAATCTTGATACCTTTGCAGATTATGATTTTAGTAATTCTTGATAAATTTGCTATAAGGAGCAAAGCTAAATTATTAGAAATGTCTGAAAAGCCGAAACATACTTACAACGATTTTCCCAAAAGGCATTAGTATCTTATAGAAATATGCCCTAATTCACCAAAAAATGTAAATGTAGGCAAAAATGGAGTTAACAAGCTTGAAACTTGAAACTCAAGACATGTTCCAAGAAATACTGATGTTTCTCACATTCTTTAGTGAAGCACTGAAAAAAGGTAATAATCCTGAAAACTCTTTAAAGACAGCCGTGATAAATTACTCGGGACCAATAAAAAACCAATTAATCCATATAGTAAACAAGATTTTTGGAAGTCAATACTCTCTAAAAGAAGCTTGGAATTTCTTTGATGAATTAACAGAGAGCGTACAAATAAAAAGACTATTATGGTTAGTTGAAAAAGCCTTAACCAAAAATGCTCAAGAAGCGGGTAAAATGCTCGAGAGAGCTATTTGGGAGATAAGAGAAAATCAGCAATTAGTAGAGGAACGCAAAAATCAATTAAAAGCTCAATCATTCAAAATAAAGATACTCTCAGTAGCTTCCTCAGCCATACTCGGATTAATCAGTTCACTAACACCACTATTTTCTATATCATCGCAACTCCTTCAATATCAGATAACTCCAATAATATCTTCATATTTCGAGATAGGTATTTATTGGCCTACGCTAATCACATTAGGAATCATCAGTATAATGACCTCATATTCCACAGCAAAAATCTCGGAAACAAAACATCCCTCCATATACGCCTTAGCATCTATACTATTATTTATACTAGTGTTTATACTAGGATTGTTAATAACAAATATATTCGCTCAAAAAGGATTTCAATAATTTTTTTCTATTAATTAGTATTTCCAGTACTTTAAAATAATTTCAATTGCTGCTTGAGGGGAAAGCGCCTCCACAACTTTGGAATCACCAATTAATTTACCTGCTACCAAATTTGATACTCCCCCAGATCCCTTCAAAACAATTACCAACTTGTTCTCCGCAAGAGCTAACGCTATCTCAGATAATGTACCAGCACCCCCCGAAATAGCAACAACAACATCACTTGAGTTCACCACCACCAAATTCCTAGCTCTACCGATTCCCGTAGCAATCACAATATCACAAAAAGGATTAGCCTCCTTCTTATTATTTCCAGGTATAACACCAACTGTAATACCATTTTCCTTCTTCGCACCTCTAGCCGCAGCTTCCATTACACCAGAACGCCCTCCACAGATAAGAACCATTCCATGTCTTGCAACCAATCGACCTATTTCCTCAGCCAAATTCTTTACACTTTCATTTATAGGACCATCGCTTCCAATAACACCAATCTGAAGAGGCAACAAAATCCCTCCAATACCAAAATAAAACATAAGCTAATTTCATTCTTTCACAGAATAGACTAGATTTTTTACGATTATATATAGTAAAAATTTTCTTACAGTTAAGTTCTAAATTAGTAATCTTATACTCTGAATCGCTCATAAATAAGAATTTTGTGGCTGACCATTTTTGCTGGTGTTTTTAAGGA
>NZ_JBRAKS010000283.1:0-5138 GCF_052745115.1 Candidatus Jordarchaeum sp. | reverse complement strand
GGGCACCAAGAGGCATTGGCTGCTCGTGTTCCTAGCGTACAGTCTCCTCAAACTCTTGGTTTGCAGGAGTAGACTCTATAAGAGGGTTAAGTCCGATTGAGACCATCGGGGCGGAGTGCAGGCAGGCTTTCATGGACCTACTACAGAGCATCATCCAGTGGGTCTACCAGATGGCCGCCGACGGGATGTCGATTGAGCAAGTGGTGAGTATGATAATAAAATGACCTAATAACTTAAATACCGCAAAACTTTAGTAATAGATATGTATTTTTGATTTTGGGTATGTGAAAACGTCCTGCAACTCCCATAGTAGGGTTTGGATTTGGAAAAGAAGGCTTAATAACGCCTCCTCTACAAGCAGCCAACAAACAAAAACACATACCCCCAAGCAAAAACATAACTATTACATCGTGCCAAAGGCATATCAAACCTAAACTTTGATGTTCAAGAAAAATTTAAAAATCTTAAGTCTTGAAGGTGGGGTAGATGTGAAGGAATTGATAACGGATCAAACTGATTATTCAAATACGGAACATCTGGAAATCGGTATGCCTATAAACGTCAAGCCTAGTGTGTCAATAATCATCCCCATCCATAATGAAATACAAGTGATTAAAAAAAATCTTGAAAAAATCATAGATTACAGCAAACGAATTTTTGATGACTACCAGATAATAATTGCAGAAGACGGGAGCAAAGACGGAACGGATACCATCATAAAACAGCTAGTCAAGTCCCATTATCAAATCGTATACCTTCATTTTGAGGTAAGACAAGGAAAAGGAAAAGCAATAAAACGCGCTATTAAAATCGCGAGGGAAAAAATTGTTGCGTTTATAGACGCTGACCTAGCAGCACCTTTGATACAGCTCCCCCAATTAGTCCAAATGATTCAACAAGGATTCACGATGGCTGTAGGATCAAGATTAATTAACGGATCTCATGTTAAAAGACCGACCGCAAGAAGGATCACAAGCACCATCTACAATCTTCTAGTAAGGGTTCTGTTTCGGGATGGTGTACACGACCATCAGTGTGGTTTTAAGGTGTTTAATCGTGACCATATTCTCCCTCTGCTCGACGAGGTTAAAAATAATGAATTTTTCTTTGATACCGAACTTATTATAAGAGTCAAAAGAAATGGAAACAGAATTATAGAAGTACCGATAAAATGGATAGAGCCTGAGGATCGAAACTCTAAATTTCAATTGGTGTATGACGGGTTAACAATTCTTATAGAGTTACTTAAATTGAGGATTAAATTATGGATGCGTTAAATATACTTGCTTTTAACTGGCGGGATGTAACAAATCCAAAGGCGGGGGGAGCGGAAGTCCATATACACCAGGTGCTAAACAGATTAGTGCAATGGGGTCATAGCGCAACCCTTTTTTGTGGATGGTATGAGGGATGCAAGAGGAGGGAAGAAATCGACGGTATAGAAATAATCAGGGCAGGTAATCAGTTCACGGTTTATCTAGCCGCCTTTAGGTACTATCTCTTAAATCTAAGAAAAAGACCCTTTGATATAGTTATAGATGATATAAATGGGGTTCCCTTTTTTACCCCCTTGTATGTTAAAAAACCGAGAGTAGCTATCATTCATCATTTGGTTAGAGACATTTTTTTCAAGGAACTTTCACCCCTCTCCGCGGTCATAGGCTATACGACAGAACAAATAATACCTCTACTGTATCGAGAAACGCCGTTTATTGCAGTGTCAGAGAGCACAAAACAAGAATTAATCGAATTTGGTATTCTTGGAAAGAATATTGCTGTGGTCTACAATGGAATTGACAATAATTTCTACGAGCCATCTAGACAAGTGAAAAGCCCGTATCCCCACATTCTCTATCTAGGACGGTTGAAAAAATACAAAAGTATTGAACATCTAATAATAGCCATGAAGTATGTTACAAAAGAATTACCTAATGTAAAGTTGTCCATAGCTGGAGAGGGGGACGCTGAGTATAAAAATGAATTGAAAAAACTAGCAGAAGGCTGGACCAATATCCGATTTCATGGTTTTGTAAATGAGAAGGAAAAATTAGATCTAATGAAAAGGGCTTGGGTGTTTGTTACTACTTCGGAGAGAGAGGGATGGGGGTTAACTGTAATTGAAGCAAACGCCTGCAAGACGCCAGCTATTGTGACAGATGTTCTGGGCTTAAGAGATGTTGTAAAAAACAACGAAACCGGGTTTACTATACCCTATGGACAACCGAAAATTTTAGCCAACGCCTTAATAAAAATTCTAACAGATAAGGAGCTAAGAGAAAAGCTATCCCAAAAAGCACTGGAATGGTCAAAACAATTTAACTGGAATAAAACGTCAAGAAAAATATTACAAATCATAAAACATATCATTGATAATCAAGATCAGTGAAACTATTTTAAATACGCTCTTGAATATAATACTAACTTTTACCAACATGAAGCTACCTGCATTTTTAAATGGATCATAAGAAGAAAAATGTGATTTTGTAAAGTTCGAATAAAATATTTATATAGCCTGACCGCAGAAGATATATTTATTTTTGTAACTAAGGGACAATGGTTTAAAATCATGCTCGGGTTGAAAAATTTGACCACAGCGGAGACTAGTATTAAGCATGAGTTTTGGCGTTTTTTAAAAAATAAGTTTGTTATTCTTGGATTAGCTGTGAGAATTATTCTATCCCCTTTCTTTATGCATGAATTCGATTTTGATCTTTTTGTCTCTACCGCCAGAGCTTATTACTCTTCTTGGACTCTTACCTATTTTACTAATTGGGCTTATCCTCTGTTTTTTTATTTAATTTTGCTAATTTCTTATTTTTCAGCGGATTTAATTAGCGATAATTTTTACCTATTCGGGCAATCCGTCTCAGTATCGGAGAAATTCTTTGTTAAATTACCTTTCATTATTTCCGATCTACTCATAGCATATATGCTATACCGCATTTTGTCAGAAAATGGGAAAGGAAAGTATGCTATGTTTATTGCCTTATTTTATTTGTTAAATCCTCTTTCAATTTTCACCAGTTCCGTCTATGGTACTTTTGACTCTATTTCGATTCTTTTTGCTCTCCTAGGCTTCTATCACTTTTTGCATAGAAGATATAGTCTCTGTGCTTTGGAGCTTGCTATCGGGTTTGGGATTAAGTATCACCCTGCGGTTTTAATTCCTGTTTTTCTATTATTTATGTGGAAGGAGGCAAAAAGGGAAATTCCCAAGTTTCTTACCTATTTCGGAGTGGCCGCTATTTTATCTTTTATACTGCCATCAATAATCTATTACAATCCTCTTACTCATTATTGGGCTTTTGGATTGTCTTTTTCAAACTTTGCAACTTCCAAGTTTTTGAGAGATATTTCACAAATGCTGGATCCAAATATGACATACCGTGCTCTTCTTTTGAGATGCGGATTTTATGAAATGTTAATTTATAGTGCTTTTATCGAAGTAGCTATTTTTGGTGGATTATTTCCATTTTTTACTTTTCTTGTTTGGCGTAAAGGACTTTTTGAACGCTACTCTAAGTCTAGATTAGAATTTCTCACTGCATGTGCAATAGCGGTTTACATGATATACTATCTTTCATACGGAAGAATCAATATTTATTATGCTCTTTGGGTTCTTCCCTTCTTACTAATTTTCTTCTCCTTTAGAGATCTCAATAGATTTTTGCTATTGACCTTTAACATAATACCTTTGGTACAAAACTTCTCACGTGACAGTATTTTCTACTATTTGAATGGGAACTACACATATAGCGCTTATTTTTTTAGTGGGAAAGTACAGCCATATGGTGTTGGTTATGCCAACGGAGTCGCTACAGGCTTTGTATTTTCTTTAACCTGCGTTTTAATATTCGTTTCATTATTCAAAGAACCTATCAATAATTATAAACCATTTAAAAAAATCTATCAGTTTTTTAACCAGATTACAGAGAGAAGAAAGACGATTCTTCTAAGTCTAACACTGATATCCATTTTCTTTCTAATAGTTTCTTCTTTAAACCTCAATGGCCTATATTGGTCAGGGTACCCTGTAACTTTTTATACTCCCATAGAACAGTCCCCCACAAAAAGTACACAACTTTTGCTAGGTTACTTACTTATTTTTGTTTTTCTACCTTTATTGATTTCTCTTTCGTTATCCTTGCACACAAGCACCTTGGAACCAGATAAAAGTAGATGGAGATATTGGAAGCTAACAATATTGTTAATATCCATTACACTTTTAACCATCTTGGGATTAATTATACTCAGTGCTACGCTCCCCTACGTTGCTGGCGGAAATGGGTTATTCTGGGGCTGGATGCCCATTTTTGGTCCTCTTAAGGTCTTATGTGAACACGGAGGTATAATTACAACTGGCCTCATACTGCTTTCCTCTGCTATTGCACTGGACTTATTATCCAAACCATGGATCTCTGATAGTATTCCAATAAATTCTATTGATTTAAAGATTTAGTCATATCCCTCCCATATTTATTATATTTACAATGGAATATACTGCCACCTTATTCAGCTTCTTTTTAGTGCAGGAATTGGTTGTAAAAAAGTTTGTATGCTTCATAAATTTACCATTTTTAATGTTTCCTCGTATTTTTGGCAACTGCACAGAGTTCTAAGTACCCGCTTTTTAGAAATGATCTTTTGAAAATCGGAGAAAACGAAATGTTAAACAATTTTATTATTAATCCATTTATACTAAAAGGATCAATTCCTATGATCTTTATTACATTATAACCGTTATTTACGAACACCGACTTTAAGTCATTATATGTATAAGATTTTTCATATCCGTGTTTCCATGACCCAAAATGAAGTAGTTGGTAGAGTTTCCATAAAGAAAATCTTGCTGGAACAAAGGTGAGTAAATAACCGTCATCCTTTAAAATTCTCTTTACCTCTTTTAAAAAAGATTTTTCATCGTCCAAGTGCTCCATTAGCCCCGCGCTGAAGATAAAATCAAACTCGTTTTCGGTAAAAGGTGTGCTTCTACAATCTGACAGAAAGGCGTTTGGAATTTCTTCTCTTATTAATTCAATAGCAACACTACTATTATCGAGAGCATAACATTCTACATCTTCTCTATTATTTGCTATGAAAAAGCTTTTCGCTTCAGTCCGAGAGGGGGCTGACCAGAT
>NZ_JBRAKS010000282.1:0-5159 GCF_052745115.1 Candidatus Jordarchaeum sp. | reverse complement strand
GGCTAAACAAGACGCAGCCCCCATGAGGGTGCCAACATAGACGCCGTTCCCTGCGGGAAGGGAGTGCTAACTGGGTGGTGGCACACCCATTGCTTCGAAGGCGCAGAAAGCCAGAGGCAAGAATCCCCCGACTTCTAGTCGCGGGGAGTGTCAATATTGTTTCTCCTAGAAATGTGAAAATAAGTGAAGCGGTTATCGGTACTATTTTAATGGTTCTAAGAGTTCTTCGACGCTCAGATTTGCTTGTCTCAGAATGGGTTTGAGGTGCTTTTTGCTAGTTCTAGGTGATCCGGAACAACAACGATTAGAGTCCTATCATTCTTTTTCTTTAATCTTACGTGACTTCCCTTTCTCCCAACCACTTCAAAACCAATCTTGGTTAGAGTCTTTATTATTTTGCGTCCAGAAACTGCTGGAAGTTTCATCGTATTCAATCTACATCTACTTCAACGATAGTAACTAGAGGCCTTGTGTCCATTTTTGGAATCTTAGCATCTTCATCCTCTAAGTAAAGGCTTATGGCTTCCTTCAGATTTCTAATAGCTTCCTCTATACTCCCCCCTTGGCTAGCTATGTCGAGCTCAGGGCAAGGGGCGACGTAGAACTTTTCCTCCTTAGTAATTACCGCTGAAAACTGCAACTTAATCACTTTTAGCAAAATCAAAAAACTCAACCCTAAAAACCTTTCTATTCTGGGATCCGGCGATGTAGTTTCGTTCGATTCTGCCTCAAAAAGGAGCTTTTATAGAGCTTATTTTCCAATTTAGAACCCAAAAATAAGGGGTAGAATCGGGCGAATCTACATTACCCTGGGATCCCATAATTTTACTTTTTCCATCTGTTGTCAGTGTCACGGTTGTTCTGAATCGTTACTATTTAGTGTTTGTAGAACCCTATTTTGGTTTTGTGTCCTAGCTCTCCTTTTTTTATTTTTTTTCTGAGGAGTGGATTCGGCTCCAGTATGTAGTTTAAATTGTCAATTTTTCCAAACCTCTTTTTTAACTGTTCGAGTCCCTCTACCACTTTGTCTATGCCTATTTGGTCAGCGAGCTCCAGCAAGCCTACGGGCATCAGATAGCCTATTTTCACCGCCTTATCAACTTCCTCTACTGTTGCTACTTCATCGTTTACGATTTGCGCCATTCTGTTCATTCCCACGAGCAGAGACCAGTTAGGATCGTATCTGTCAGCTATCTCCTCGTTCCACGACTCGGGCTGTCTCCAAACCTTATCGGGATACTCATAGAAACCTTTTCCAGTGTCCACACCGTTGTGCCCGGCTTTCACCAATTCCTCCCATACTGGTGGGATCTTAAACTCTGGCTCTCTCTGAGCTATGAACTTCTGGACACTGTAAGTTGTTTTTAATCCTAGGAAATCGCTTAGGCCGAATGTGCCCATTGGTTGTCCAAGCTTGTAATGGAAGGCGCAATCAATCTCGGCAGGTGTGAACTCGCCTGCGCTTACAAGCCAGCTTACAAAATTCAGCATCATGGTTACCGTTCTATTGGCTAGAAATCCTGGAACATCCTTCCTACACACCACGGGATCCCTATCTATCCTCTTCATGAGTTCTAATGTGAGGTTCACCGTTTCGTCGCTGGTTTTGGCTCCGTATACTACCTCCACCAGCTTAATTCTTTGAGGTGGATTAAAAAAGTGTGTACCCACAATCTTGTCCGGTCTCTCGGCTCCCTTCTGAATATCTGTTATGGGAAGGGCGCTGGTATTGGTGGAGATTATAACATTTCCTGGGACAAGTTTCTCCACCTCTCTGAAAACTTTCTGTTTGAGTTCGAGCTGCTCAGGAATCGTTTCAATAACATATTGGGTGTCTTTAAGTGAATCTTTCAGATCTGTGAAAAGCTTTATTCTCTCCATTGTGGAATCAATCATGTCTGATGAAATTTTTCCCTTCTCAGCAAATCTTGTTAGAATATATCTTATTCTGTTTAGGGTTTTTTCGAGTATCTCCATATTTAGATCTCTCAGATTAACCTGGTATCCCGCCATTGCAATAACTTGTGCTATTCCCAGACCCATGTGCCCTGCTCCGAGGACCGTAACGGTTTTAATGTCATTTATCTTCATTTGAATCACAAACCAACATTATAGTCAATATGGTCAATAATTTACAGAATCAAGGATATATATCTTAATACTCACTTTCTTTACCTTTAATTCATTTTTTTATATTTGTAAGTTTAGCAAGCCGTTGGATGAAGTATGTCTTCACCGAATAGTTTGGGAACCTCTGAATCCGTGCAAGAGAAAATAGCAGTGATTAGAGACGAAAAAAGTACAAAATATTCAAGAAGGATGTGAGAAGAAAGCTAATGCAAGAGATAATTCAAAACTATGAAATGATATTCTAGACCAGACACAATTCATATAGTTTTGCGGCACGGAGTTATTCTTGAAAAATGTTTTTTAAAAAAAGAAAATAATTTGGTGGAATTTTTAGTTTTAATGGTTAACTTGTGAAGAACTTTTTTGTATTTATTGTGGATAAAACTTTTCTCCAGCTTCGGCTTTCTTTCTGAGTAGTGGGTGTGGTTCAAGAAGGGCGTGTAGACCATCTATTTTGCCGTATTTCTTATCTAGTTCTTCGAGTCTTTTTACAACGTTGTCTAGTCCTTGACTGTCGGCTAATTGGAGCATTCCGAAGGGCATGTTGAATCCTAGTTGAACGGCTTTGTCTACATCCTCTACACTGGCAACACCGTCAGCTACTATTTGGACGGCTCTGTTGATAGCAACCATGGCTGAATTCATGGGATCAAATTTTTCCGCTTTATCCTGGCTCCACTCGGGGGGAACCCGCCATGTTTTTTCCGGATACTCATAGAATCCCTTACCTGTTTTTACGCCGAGCTCCTTCTTCTTCATTTTCTCCTCTAATATTGGAGCTACTTTGTATGGGGGTTCTTTTTCCTCAAAGAATTTCTGCACGTGATAACCCACATCGATGCCCACGAAGTCCATTAGGCCGAAATTCGCCATTGGATTGCCTAGTTTAAAGTGGGAGGCTGAATCTATCTCGGCGGCTGTAAAAATACCCTCACTCACAAGCCAGGCTAAAAAGTTACCCGGTGGATTCATAACTCGGTTCGCCAGAAATCCTGGAATATCCTTCAAACAGTAAACCGGTTCTTTTCCAATTTTTAATGCTAGATTGTATGTGACTTCCGCTGTTTCCTTGCTGGTTTTATCTCCATATATGACCTCAACCAGTCTCATTATCTGCGGTGGGTTGAAGAAGTGCATTCCCACAACCTTTTCCGGCCTCTTGGTGGCCTTAGCCATTCCTGTTACTGGAAGAGCACTGGTATTGGTTGCAAGTATGGCGTGCTTGGGAGCCACCGCGTCTACTTCTTTGAAGGTGTCCTGCTTGAGCTTTAGTATTTCCGGGATGGCCTCTATCACAAAGTCACAGTTCTTTACCGACTCCTTCAAATCCAGAGTTGTGGTTATCCTTCCCATGGCAGCATTTACCAAATCCGCAGGTATTTTACCCTTTGATGCGAGTTTATCAAGACTCCACTTAATCTTACCCACACCAGAATCAACAAATTCCTGCTTAATATCTCTTATAACCACATTATAACCAGAAACAGCGCAGAGCTGGGCTATTCCGTGACCCATAGCCCCTGCTCCAAGAACCGTTATGTTCTTGATATCTTCCAACTTCATTTCTCCATCACCAATTTTTATTCCATATTAAACATGCACGAATTGAAGGAATCCCACATATATAAGTTTCGGAAACAACTGACATGAAAAAATAATTTCTACGTTTAAAGTAGTTTAAGGCTATCCTTTAAACATAAATTTCATCGAAATTAGATTAATTCATGTTTGTAGATTCCACAACAAAATTCAAAAACGTTTAGAAGAGTTTACAAAACCCACGCTTTCCCACACAAATACCGGACAAACACTGAGACAACAAGCTCAACAACAGGCAACCGCAAACAATTGGTACAGTTAAAATACCCTAAACTAATAGAAGTGTCAAGAAAAACCATTAGACCTCTCTGTACAAACTAGGTACATCAACACTCCCCTAAACTAAAAATAGATGTAAAAAATAAGTACAATCCTGAAACACTATTTTTTTAAAAAAAGGGAAAAGGGAGATTGTAGCTCTGAAACATTGGTGATTCCACCAGAAACTCTTTGACTTGATTCTCTTAAAGCAGCCTTATTATTAAGGAGCGGCGGGCCCAATACTAAAAATGATATGCCATGACATGTAACTATTCAGCCACCAGTTGGGATTGAATAGTTTAAGCAAAGCAGCCCCCCAACTCATAGGTGGACCAGCCATCGAAACCAGCGTTGAACTAATCATGTAATTGAAGATGCCTTGGGGAGGCGGATCGTAAAGTGACATTCCCGCATAACTATTAAAGATTGTTTGGATGCCGCCAGCTATAGCCAATAAACCAAAAAATATCACTGTTAAAACCACTATTACCGTTAAGAGCACTATATACAACTCATTTTTTTCTAGCTTACCTGCCATTTTATACACATCTCCTCGACAGACACATGTCAACTAAGGCTATAATAACTACATTAACAACCACATAAGGTAAATATTTAGCCACCAGTTAGGATTGATCGTGTTAAGTAAAGCTGCTGCCAAGCTTAAAGGTGGACCTACCATCGATGTTAAGAGCTTGGACACAAACATGTAATTGAAGATGCCTCGGGAGGTGAACCTGCAAACCCAACCAAATCTATTCCTGAAACGGCCATTTGCAATTGAATTGTCCCTGCGGCTACCATTAGCATAGTGAATACCACTGTACCTACTATTATTATGAGTGAAATCACTACTAGCAATTGAACTCTTTCCATTGTTTTCCCTCACTTTTTATCTTTAAAATGGAATTGAGAGTCTACCATTTTTACTATTTTTTTACAATTATAATTTTAATTAAACAAATATATAAACTAATTTGTTATATTTCAGTCCCCATAGCCTTAAGCCTGGAGTGAGAACAGGTAAATTAATTTTCAAATAGAATTCATGAATATAAAGAAATAATTACACGCTATTTATGATATATTAAGTTACTAGACATACTATGTGACTACCGTTGTCCGAAACTTACCCATCTAGGACACTTCCAGACGATAGATTCGCAGAA
>NZ_JBRAKS010000281.1:0-5176 GCF_052745115.1 Candidatus Jordarchaeum sp. | reverse complement strand
ATACAGATAATGATAACATAGGAGAAAAAGTTAACCGATAAAAAGACAGCACCAAATTTTAATACGAAATTTTTATCTAATTCATCATAGCAAAAATATATATTATGTAGTAAAACAACAATATAATAAGATTAAATCGCGGAAGGAACCAAAACGTCAAAAGAAACATATGTGTTCAAAATACTTGTAGTTGGGTCAGGAGCTGTGGGAAAGACCAGTCTAGTAAAAAAGTACTCCGAAAATAGCTTCAGCGACAACTATTTGCCTACCATTGGTTCCAATTTTGCGTCTAAAAAATTATCCTTGGACGGGAATGAGGTAAATTATCAGATCTGGGATTTGGGTGGTCAGCCGCAGTTTAAGATTGTGCGTCAGAGCTTTTATCGCGGTGCCAAGGGTGTTGTTTACGTTTTCGATGTCAGTAGGCGGGAAACCTTTGAAAGCCTTGAGAAGTGGCGAGAAGAAGTTGGCGAAGTCTGTGGAGAAATTCCCGGCATCATAATAGGTAATAAAATCGACCTTCCCCGAAAAGTGGAAACAGAAGAGGGGCATCAATACAGTCAGTGTATGAATAATCCCTATTTCGAAACCAGCGTGTTTCTGAATATTAATATTGATGAGAGCTTTGAGTCCATTGGAAGACTAATAATAAAAAGAATCCAGAATTCCCAGAATACTAGGGAAAAATATTCTATTATCCCAGTTCAGAAAAATCAACCATCTTCTATTGAAAGATCTTCAAAATTTTTATGGTGATTTTTTCTTAATTTTTTTAAGTTTTTTTTAACAATTTTTTGATATAAATGTTTTATATTTTTTATTTTTTACTCATCGCAAAACTTAAATATTTTGTAGTCTTACTACAATATAGGAAAAGGAATGAAGTGAGGGAAAAAAACTGTCCATTCCCACCTATACCTACAAGATAGTGTGCGTAGGTAATGGAGCTGTTGGCAAGACTAGCCTGATTAAAAGTTATACAGAGAATACTTTTAGTGAGAATTATCTTACCACTGTGGGTGCTAATTTTGCTACTAATAGGATTTTTATTAACGGTGTGCAGATTACTTCTCAGTTTTGGGATTTGGGTGGTCAGCCGCAGTTTAAGATTGTGCGTCAGAACTTTTATCACGGTGCCAAGGGTGTTGTTTACGTTTTCGATGTCACTAAGCGGGTTACCTTTGAAAGCCTTGATAAATGGAGAGCAGAAGTAACAGAGATTCTTCCCGTTGCTCCTTGCATTGTTATTGGTAACAAGATTGACCTTCCCCGAAATGTGAATGAGGATGAAGCACGAGAATACGCTTATAGTATTAATGCTCAATACTTTGAAGCGAGTGTTCTTAAGAATATTAATGTTCAGGAGAGCATGACTAGGATAAATGAGATAATATTTGAGAAACAGGAAAGCGTTACAAAATCATTATACCTGGACAAGGTTTCTTCTTACTCTGAAGATTGGATTCGTCCGAAGAATCAGGATCCTATGACACCTAGTCCCTCAAAAAGCCTGTTTTCTGAGGATCATTTTCCCCTACTTTATAAAACTTGAATTATTCAAATAATACCCGAGTCTTATGGAGCTCTGTACAACGGTAAAGCCTGCAATCTCTCTTTGTACCTTTCCTCTCTGACCTTTTCCCTACACCTCCTTCCTTCCCTTGCTTTTCCATTCGGTTTTCGAATAATACTTGTTTTACTTTTTGGGTTAAATTCGTAGTGGGAAACTGTTCAGTGAGCTTTAAAAGTTTTAATATTTAAATTAAATTATTACTGGATTAGTTGAGGTGGATTTTAATGGTCGAGGTCCAGATTAATAAAACGGTTTTGGAATTGATTCAGGGCGATATTACAGAACAGGGTACGGATGCGATTGTGAATGCGGCGAATGCAGCTCTTCAGTTGGGTGGTGGTGTAGCGGGAGCAATAAGAAGGAAGGGTGGGCCGAAAATCCAAGAGGAGTGCAATAAGATAGGTGGAACTTTTGTGGGAGGTGCGGTGATCACTACTGGAGGTAACTTGAAAGCAAGATATGTTATTCATGCGGTTGGACCCCGTTGGGGTGAGGGTAACGAGGATGAGAAACTTAGAAATGCTACCCTTAACAGTTTAAAGGTTGCCGACCAGAATGGTTTGAAGAGTATTTCGTTCCCCGCGATAAGCACGGGTATCTTCGGGTTTCCGGTAAAGAGAGCTTCCGAAATAATGCTTAAAACCACAATTGAATACTTGAAAGGAAAGACCGGTCTTCAAAAAGTTGCATTCGTTCTCTTTGATACTGATACCCTAAAAGTATTCAAAGATACATTGGAGAAAATGAAAATATAGTACGCATAAACAGTAGTTTATTCTCTTAGTTAGAAAAATAGGTGTTGGTGATTGTCAAACCAAGAGAAAATTCACGAGAAATCCCTAAGCAGAAATGTTAATGAACGTAGAGATGCCGCGAAGCAGCTCTGCACCATTTTTGCGATTCTCCCAGACCAAGAACAGGCATGGGAAGACTTGCATCGACTGATTCAAGACGAGAGTCGCGAAGTAAGGTTTGCTTTAGCCAATAGTATTGCGTATGCTTTCCCTTTTATATCTGATAAGGAACAGGCGTGGACGGATTTAGATCGGCTAATACAGGATAAGGATTCAGAAGTGCGGATGATGACCGTAAAATCTCTAAGAGAGATAAAGGATGATAGAGCTCTAGAATATCTTATAAAAGCTTTGAGTCATAATGACAAGTATGTTCGAGAGCTGGTGGTGAATCTTCTCCTTAATATTAAAGACGAAAGGGTGGTGGAACCTTTAATCTCCGCGCTAAAAAATGATAAATATGGGTATGTTCGAGGACTGGCTGCGTTAGCTCTGGGAGAGATAAAGAGTGAAAGGGTGGTAGAACCTCTTATCCACGCCCTAAAAAGTGATAAAGAAAAAGTTGTTCGAATTGGTGCGGTAATAGCTCTGGGAAATATTGAAAATGAAAGAGTGGTTGAGCCTCTAATTGAGGCTCTAAAGGATGAGGATAGTGATATTCGACTATTTGCAATATACTCCATGCATAAAGGTCAAAATAGTCTCAAAATAGACCACTAGACACGGACACGTTTTGTACATACTCTGGATAATTTTAGGGTTTTAATTTTTCTTTCTGTTTTTCGGCGTAGTCATTTATTATTTTATCCATATCCCGCTTTATTTTGTCTCTATTTTTATCCAGTTCTCTTAACTTTATGTCTATCTCTACTATTCTGTCTTCCTGTGCGGATAAGGTTGAAACATATCTTTCCTTGAGTTCTACTTCCTGTTTGCTGGTTTTTAGAACCTTTATGTTCTCCCTAAGTCTTTCCTGGTCTTTGATTATCTCCTCCTTCTCTTCTTCCAAGTTAGCCATTTCTTCTTCTATTTCGTTTATTTGTTTTTGTAGTTCTGCGATTTTGTTTAGGAAACGGTTTTCTTCCTCGGTGATTAGTCCCCGGTTGAAGTAACTTTCTATAAGCTTTGATTCCAATCCTATCACGTTAATATGTGAGCTGAGCAGTCTACGTAGCATTACCGTGAATTCCTGACTTTTTCGTGGTTCCAGAATTACTTTCCATCTATAATAATTCGGAGTTTCTTCCTCGAATTTCTCTGTTTTCCAAGGTTCGAATCCATACTGTTTTGGATGTTCAATTATAACCTCTTTAGCTTCCTCGCCTTTATTCTTGAGGTTATACTTGGTTTCGTTTATTTGATAGTAATAGGTTTCAATCACAGGACCACGTACAATTACTTCGTGTACTGACTCGTTCCGGCTCTTAATCTCTTTGTTAACAGTAACGTCTTGATCGACTGCGTAAGCTAATAGTCGCTTATCACCATCCACCATGAAAGGCAGCATACACTCCCCGACATAGGAGTTCTCCTCGTACACCGTGACTGGTCCTTCCTCCAAAGTTAAGCCACTAGTATTTTTTAATTCTATACAGGATATTGGATTTCCCACACGGGCACTCTCATTGTAAACCAGAATCTTTTTCCCATCAATATCGGTGTAAATAAAGGGTACCAGAGCGGAGTGATTCCTCCTAATGGTTACCGGTGTTGAAATACTGTAGAAAAAGAATTCCCCTGCCTTAGTCGCCCCGGTTTCAACAGAAATAGCTGCTGTAGTGGCAGCCGCCAAGGTGTCATCCATACTTATTCCTCCAGCTGGAGCCGCCGCCTCAGCTAGTGAAGCTTTAGGAGCCGGTGGAGCACCTCGAAAGCGGCGAACATCTCTTTCCGCTTTCACCCCAACTTTTTGATCTGCATAGGCTTGCAATTCTTCTTCAGCTTCGAATTCCATACCCTCTTCCAAGGCTACTGGTATTACTCCTGCTGTTTCCTTAACCTTAATCTCTGGTCTCCACAAATATCTTGCAGAATATAGATTGTGTCGGAAAGATATAGGTAGTCCCGCTATTAGAGTAAGGTTGACTTCCTCCCAGTCCTCATCTGACATGTTATCAACAAGAGCCCAACCCTGAATCCACAGATTTTCATCAAAATAGTTAAGACGGTAGCTGGTTTTCCAAACTGGGACCTCCACGGTGTAACTTATGGCTACTTCTCTTTCTCCTTCTCCCCTGAATTGTAGGTTTAGTGTTTTCTTATTTTTTCTCCTTGAATCATAAACTGTGTCGATAAAGTAGGTGATATCTTTTTTGACTTCGTCGTCTAGGGTTTGAAGTTTCTTGATGTCTGTGAGATTTACGGTTTTAATGGTGTCTTCGTGTAGTAGTACCAGGAACCTTTTTTCTCTTTCAACATTATCTTCCTTCTCTTTAATGGTTTCAACTCCGAGGATTCTTCCGGTTAATTCCTCTGTTCCTGCGGTCAAACCGATTTTGACTCCCATCAACTGTTTAAGTAGGCTGCTTAAGGAATCTTCCACTGGAACATAGATTCCCACTTTCTCGAGTAGCCTGCTTGTTTCCTGAGCTGCCTCATAGTCTACCGCAGAAACCTTTCCACCGCCGTAGTCTATTACTAGAAGACTCTTTAACACGTCGTTGATTTCATTCTCATCGTAAGAGATTTTGAACTCATCGTCACCTTTCACTTTTCCCCTGCGTTCAAAGTATCCCAAGCCATGTTTGAAGAGCACTACTCTTTTCAAAGGAATATTTGTCATAGATAATAACTTACATGCGGAAAATAT
>NZ_JBRAKS010000280.1:0-5214 GCF_052745115.1 Candidatus Jordarchaeum sp. | reverse complement strand
CAAAAAACCGAGGAGTTGAAAAATATGATACTAGACTAACAAAGCGGGGATACTGATTATGTGGGTAGTGATGCCACATGGCTTCCAAGGGGCAATTATTAACACATACTTCGCACAGTTTACAGACCTCTTGGTCGATTTGGGGAAGGAAGTTGGATTTTGTCAGTGTGCGCGGATTGTGTTGCCGTATAATTCCGCCCAATATTCCACAGCAGCAGCTGCAACAGTTGCAAATCATTACTGGTTTTTTTGCTTGGTTAGTGGTGTTATGAACGAGACCATGGTCTTCACACATTTTGATTATTTCCAGAGCCTCCTCCTTAGTAACCTGTCTTGCACCTCGATACTTGACCATATAGTCCGCAACTGAGTCAAAAGTCATGCACACCTCAATAGGCTTATCGCACCTGTTGCTAAGTGATCGGCAGTAACAGTTGAAAACCGCTATGGAGCGAGAATCGGAAATGTACTCACTAATTTTCTCAAATGGTAATATCTCGGTGGTTGCATCCAGTTTTTCCTCAACTGGAATAGTTCTGAAAAGCGGATAATTTGAAGCAGTGATTTCGTGTCCAAAACCCGTGTACTCTTCCATAAGTCTGTGGATCTCAAGTTTGGCATCGGTTAAAGGACCTTGACCCACATGATACTCGATGAGCCCCGGCAGCAACATTAAAAGAGAGTAATACAGCTTTCCGTCTTCCTTGCCCTTAAATTCATTAATCAATCCTCTACTCGCAAGACTCTCAAACAACGTTCTAACGTATTGCTCGTCCAAATTGAGTTCTTCTGCTGCTTGTTCCACCGTTTTTACATCAATTACTGGCATTTTATAGAGGGAGGGGAGGAACTCAGCCTCTTCGGTTGTAAACATCCTTTTCAGAATCTCAAATAATTGTTTTTGTTTAGGAAGCTTCATGAACCAATTGTTCATAACCTGCCATAGTTTCTCGTAAGCATCAGTCAATAGCAGTCCTCCGAAAATATAAGTATGCGAAAACAGTTTTGTTCCAGATTTTAAGGTTTTCTAAGAAAGTAAAATGATAAGTTTTAAAAAAATGGCACAGCTCTTAATGGGAATTGATTTTAACATAGGGTCTTGCTTCTTCGCTTTTTTACTGAATCAATGTCGAAGACATACTCAAAGAAATCTTGGAAAAACTATATGATTATAATTTCCTTGGTTTTTTTGAAAATTCATATTTTTATAGCCACCAGCATGCTCATAGTTCTGTCTTCATTCTAAATCCAGTGTGACGAACTTAAAGTCTAGCTGCCTGAGTTCTTCAGCGATTTTATCCATAATTCCAGAGTTAAAAAGTAGGCCATTTTCGTCTTTTCCCAGCTCTATTCTCACCAATCGGTTATGGTCAAGAAGTTGAAGCTGTCGAACTCGCTAATTTTTCCTAATTAATAATTCGGCCTTTCTAAATCTATCAAGTCTTTCTTCCGTGATTCGCTCGCCCAAGGCTATGCGCGTTTATAATATAAATTTTTTCCATCTCCTATTTTAAGGTCTTCGTCTATATTGAAAGCAGGAAGATCCCAATCTCCCCGAATAAATTCGGAAATATTCTTATTCTTTTATTTTTTCTTATAAAAGCCGAATTCTCGATTTTGATGTTTCTCTTATTACAAAATTCAATAAAGTCCGAAATACTCAGAAAGCGCAGATTTGGTGTATCATACCACTTATAAGGAAGCGCGGGCGTTACTGGAACCCTTCCTCCAAAAAATATTTTGAATCTTGCATCGTAGTAACAAAAATTTGGGAAACTGATAATAGTTTTTTCGCCTACTCGCATGGCTTCTTTTAATACAAAATCTGGTTTTTTTACCTGCTGCAGACTCTGGTTTAGTATAGTGTAGTTAAAGGACTTATCCGGATATTCAGACAGCCCAGTGTCTATATCCTGTTGAACCACGCTTAGACCCCGGCTCACGCATCTACAAATTGCCTGTTCGTCGATATCTATTCCTTGAGCATGCACCTGCTTCTCTCGTATAAGAATAGACAATAACTCTCCGTCACCGCAGCCAAGGTCCAACACGGAGGAACGCTTTTGAACCCACTCAAGGATAACTCCGTATTCTAATTTAATAGAACCATGCATCATTTTCACCTAGTCCCCGTATCCGTTTAATACCGTTTTTAAGAAATGTTTGATTAAATGCGTTTCTTCCTCGACTTCCAATAGAAATGCATCGTGACCGTAGGTAGAGTTAATCTCGCAGTATGTAACGTCCACCCCTGCTAATTTGCACGCCCTCACGATTTCCTGAGATTGATATGCTGGATACAGCCAATCTGATTTAAACGCTATAACGAGAACTTTCGCTTTCAATCCTTTAAAAATTTCATTTATATTTTTTCCATTTAAAATATTGAAGTAATCGTTAGCTTTGGTGATATAAAGATAGGAGTTGGCATCAAATCTTTTAACAAAGTTATCTCCCCTATACCTTAGATATTGTTCTACCTCAAAGTCGATACCAAATTTAAGCAGCTGTTTGTTAGGCGTAAATCGCCTGCCGAATTTCTCAATCATTGAAATATCACTCATATAAGTTATGTGTCCTATCATTCTGGCCACAGCTAACCCTTTGGCTGGAGGTGAATCTCCGTAGTAATTGCCATTTTTCCAGTCGGGGTCGGCCATAATCGCCTGTCGGCCCACCTCATTGAAGGCGATCTGTTGGGGGGTATGTTTTAACGCTGTTGCGATGGGGATCGCGGAGAGTATTCTATCCGGATAAGAAACCATCCATTGTAAAACCTGCATTCCTCCCATTGATCCTCCGACTACAGTTAAGAGTTTTTCAATTCCCAGGTGGTCTATCAAGTGGCGCTGCGCGTTTACCATGTCTTTAATAGTTATTATTGGGAATTCAAGCGCGTACGGTTTATTCGTTTTCGGATTTATTGAGGACGGCCCTGTTGAGCCTTTACAACCCCCGATTACATTTGAACATATAACAAAATATTGCTCCGTATCAAAGCATTTACCTGGCCCGATCATTACATCCCACCAGCCGGGATTTTTATCTCCTTCATGAAATCCTGCCGCGTGAGCGTCTCCGGAAAGGGCGTGAAGTATGAGTACTGCGTTAGATTTTTGTTCATTGAGTTTGCCATATGTCTCGTAAGCTAGAGTGATCGGTCCAAGCTTTTCTCCAGATTCAAGAGCTAATTCGTTGGGTGGGTTTGCAAATGTAAAATATTTTGTCTCCACGGTCTCTATGCTTTTACTACATTCGGTCATTATTTGCCACCACACAGGAATGCTACGAAAAAATTATGCGGTGCTGCTGCGGATGATTTTATTTCTTTACAGCAGCTCGTAGAGCTTGATCTATGTCTTCCTTAATGTCTTCAACATCTTCTAAGCCGATAGATAGTCGTATGTAATCTTCCGTTACCCCTGTTTCCTCTTGCTCTTCTCTAGTTAACTGCTGATGTGTC
Organism: Candidatus Jordarchaeum sp.; assembly: GCF_052745115.1. Taxonomy (NCBI): domain Archaea; kingdom Promethearchaeati; class Candidatus Jordarchaeia; order Candidatus Jordarchaeales; family Candidatus Jordarchaeaceae; genus Candidatus Jordarchaeum; species Candidatus Jordarchaeum sp. The sequence goes on along the minus strand of NZ_JBRAKS010000280.1, from coordinate 1,751 downwards.
GTTGAGGCGGGGTGTATAACGAGGCTTTTTGCATCCCCTATATTAGCTAGATGGGAGAGAAGCTTTACCGATTCGATAAACCTCTTCCCCGCTTCTAATCCACCTCTTATTCCAAAACCCACAAGACCCCCATAGTTTCCCCTTAGGTACTTGACTGCCAACTTATGACTAGGATGCTCTTCCAATCCAGGATAGTTAACCCATGCGACCAAGGGGTGCTCTCTCAGAAATTTAGCTACTGCAAGAGCATTTTCAGAATGTTTTCTTTGCCTCAAGGGTAAAGTTTCCAGTCCCTGAAGAAACAAAAAGCTATTGAAAGGACTCAAAGCTGGTCCTAAGTCTCGAAGCCACTGCACCCTTACCTTAGTAATGAAAGCTATGTTCCCTAAACCTGGAAAATCTCCAAAGCTTTCCCAGTATTTTATCCCGTGATAACTCGGGTCAGGTTCCATAAATTCGGGGAATTTGCCGCTACTCCAATCAAATTTTCCAGAATCAACAATTACCCCGCCTATAGATGTACCATGCCCACCTATGTACTTAGTTGCAGAGTTGACTACTATATCCGCTCCATAATCTATAGGCTTAACAAGTCCGACGCCGACAGTGTTATCGACAACAAAAGGAATGCCCGCTTTGTGCGCTATTCCGGCGATAACTTCAAAATCCGGCACATCCAGTTTGGGATTACCAATCGTCTCAGCATATATTGCTCTCGTCCTATCGGTAATCGCTTTCTTGAATTCGTTCGGCTTTGTAGAGTCGACAAACTTCACCCTTCTTCCCAGTTTGGGAAAGGTGTAGTGAAACAATTGATACGTTCCACCGTAGAGATTATTGGCTGAAACAATTTCATCACCAAGCTGTGTGATTGCCAGTAAAGCCAGAGTCTCCGCAGCCTGCCCTGAAGCCACTGCTAGAGCGCCTGTACCGCCCTCAAGGACAGCGATCCTTCTTTCAAAAACATCATTTGTTGGATTCATTATCCGAGTGTAGATGTTTCCGAATTCTTTGAGAGTGAAGAGATTCGCCGCATGCTTCGTATTCTTGAAGACATACGACGTCGTCTGATATATGGGAACTGCTCTTGCACCCGTTGCCGGATCAGAAACTTCCTGTCCGACGTGCACGGCTAACGTATCTAATCTTCTTTTTGACATTTTTCACATGCACCTCTTGATTTTTACATTATTCCTCCGTAACGAAATTATTAACTATAGTTAATATTACCTATATTTATATTTTTCTGTATTTTTTATTACCCTAAAGAATAAAAATAGGAGAATCCCTAAAAATAGATCTGCCATTTAAACCAGCTTTGAGCCCTCAATACGGGCCACAGAAAAGAAGACGTAAAGTTTGATAGCGAATCTTTCCAGACACCGGTTTCCCGCAAACCTTGCATCTTAAAAGATTGCTACCATTCATTAAATAAAATAGAAACTTTGCTTCTTAATCCGGAAATTACCTGATAGCCTGAAACATGACTATCCAACTATGGTTGACCACGCCGACGCTAATGAGGACATTCAATATCATTGCGTCACTAGGGCACAGGTCAATTCAGTATAGAAAAAGTATACTGAAAAGGTGCACTGATACCCTTTGAGGTGCAACTGCTAAAATGCAACAAACCTTAAAACTTCTTAATCCCTAGACTGGGAGTATATCAACACAAATATATCTTATATTCTTAGGTTCTGGTGCCAAATACGGTTGGTAAGGTTAATTTGTGGGTCACGCCATTCTCA
>NZ_JBRAKS010000279.1:0-5254 GCF_052745115.1 Candidatus Jordarchaeum sp. | reverse complement strand
CCTTAATTATCAGTCTTTATTCCGGCATGGGCTTCTTTATATTTTATTTATCTTTCTTCATCTTTTTTGATCAGTTTAAGTCAATCCTATCAAGATTTTTTCATTTTTCCTTCGGTTTTCAAAAGATAGTGTGGAATAACAACGTTTACTGGGCCGCTGGATTACTATTTTTAATCATATTTTTTTATTTAATCCTTATTCGCTGGATAAGTAAGGACATTAAATGTCTCTTGAGTCCAATTATTTTTTACATATATTCTTTGGTTTTCCTTCCATTTCTCACAAGTATACCGATGCCTTATTGGTTATGGATTTTCTTCCCTTCCCTTATGATTTGGGTAATAGCTGGTCAAATTATTTTTTCGTTTCCGCGAGCAAGAATGGCAGAATTGATTGTATAAGAATCCGGAGAAAAAAAATGGAGAAAAAATCTCCGCTATTAATGCAATTATTCATTACGAATCTTCAATAATCCAAATTTCAGTAACAATCGCCGTTGGAATCTTCATAAGTTTATTTGTAGCCATTTTGAGCCTTTTGAAAGGCTCAGCTACCTATGAGGATATTATAGTCTGCTTCTTGCTGATCTTTTCATTACCAGGTTTGTGGACATTCCTTGGTTTTTTGGTATTTCTTTTTTTACAGGCCCAAAAAGCAGCAAGGCTGAGCGAATCACTTCAATTCTTTATTCGGGGAGAAATAAACCAGTTCAAATAAGAATGCTCCCGCTGGCATAAAAACGTATCGGAAAAAAAACGCACAGGCACATTGCATTAGGGGCAAAGTTAAATAATAGAATTTACAGGAATAATGCAAAAAGGACTGCCTAACAAGACACTCCAGCGGATGGCTTACAGCCACCGCTGACCTCAATCGTTAGGCTAATACATCATATAGGGAGGTGTATTGTATGAGGAAATTATTATTTTTAAACATTGTGATCATATTTTTATTTGGCTGTACAACTTACATTACTAAACCGAATAGAAGTTATCTTTACAACATTCCGTCTATAAACCAAGAGCTTCCTAAAATTGACAAGGAACAAATAATAATAAGAAAAAATAGTTTATCAGCAGTAGAAATAAGGGTTCATTCCCTTTTTGAAAAATTTTATAAAATCAATCCAAATCTTGCTTTTGAGGTTGGAAAATTACCTGAATTTCAAGACGAGATAAGCTAAAAAGAGGCCTTGGACCTTTAGATGATTATTAATCTATACCTTATTTCATCAGAGCAGGAAAGAAGGTATTTTGATGAAATGTTAAAAATTGGAAATCCAAAATATCGCAGATATTGTTCTCCATTACAGGCTTTATTTTGGTTAGGGGAAAGTGTCGATATAACAGGGGAAGAGAACCCTATTAGAAATTATTCCCTTGAAAAATTACTTGGTCAAGCATGGATTTTTGGTCCTGAATTTACAAGACAAGAAGCCATTTTAATTCTTCAAACAATGAAAAATAAAGAATTTGCAAAGAAATTACTCGAAGGATCGTACAATACCAGAGAATTGAACAAGATATTGAATATTATAAAATACGATTTAAATCTTTTTGAAGATAAGAAGATTTTTAAAGGGAAGGGGATTAATAGATGGAAAGATTTCAGGGAAGTTACAGAGAGGTTAAATAGTCCGGAATTAATCGATTATTATGAAAGAGCAAATTTTTCATATGTTAATTTACAGGGGAAAAATAACGAATACGACGTATTTTCCCGTAAATACGGAGATTGCGTTGGGGTGTCCTTGTTTACTGAATATTGCTTAAGAAAAGCTGGGTATAAAGCTTACATTGTCCGTGTGGTTAGCCCTACAGGAGTGTCAACAGGACACAGAGTGTGTTATTTTGAAGTAGAAAATAAAGGATACATCATGGATAACGGAAGCCCATATCCTAAAGGGATTGTGGAAAAGGAGGCATATTTAAAGTCCTGGGGTCCCATTATTGGGTATGGCCCGTGATGTCAATAAGGGATGATATTAAAACGGTTTTCATGGGCTTGGATTTGACTATTTGCCTTAAAAAAATCCAAGTTGATAGCCTAACAAATCACTCCAGCGGATGGCTTACAGCCACCGCTGACCTCTATCGTTAGACCTACAGAAAGAATAGCACCATGCGCCGATACGTTATTCCTATTTTTTTTAGTTTCGCCTTAATCTTTTTCTTCGCTGGCTGTACATCTCTTACCCGTACAAAACCGAATCAGCCTTATCTGGGACCGTTCCCAGACAAGTTCGCAGCATTGGGTCATAAAAACTCCCTGCTTGTAAAGGAGATAGGGAAACTGCCAGAAATCCAGGATGGAATTACAGCGTCTGAGGCTGTTGCCCTGGAAGTGATTGCAGAGCTCTATTTAAAAGATACTCATCGGTTTGAAATGGCTTGACTGAACTGTATCAAGAGGGTTACCCTGAAATAAGGAAATATTGCTCTCCTCTGCAAGCAATTTTCTGGTTGGCGGAGAATGGCGTTCTCGATGCGAGTCTTTTGGATAACTTTTCTCTCGAAAAGTTATTAAAAAAGGCTTGGATGGCATATGGACCACATTGCTTATCAAAAAATGAGATTTCTGAAATAATATTAAATTTAAATTTCAAAAAAGAGTTCTATTTGGTGAAAAAAAAGTTCGATAGTGATGAAGAAATACAAAAATAGATATTAGACGACTTTAAAAAAGATAAGACGGTATTTAATGAAAGGGGAAAAGCAATCATAGAACAATTTTTAGGGCGAGCGATGGATTGGCACAGGAAGCATACAAAAAGATGGAAGAATTTTGGGATTGTAACTGACAGATTACATAGCCCAAATCTGATAGCTTTTTATTTAGAAACACACTTCAAATATTCGAAAGATGTCAGCGAAGGAGGATGGACCCCTTCTCCTAGTTTAATTTTTTCCATGAAACGCGGGAACTGTTCACAACATGCAGCTTTTGCAACATACTGTCTCAGAAAAGCTGGATACCCTGCAAAAACCGTTCTCTTTGCAGGGTTTTACATAGGAGATAGAGGACAAACTGCCTCAGAGTTTAAGGATAAAGACGGCAAACTTTACGTGATGGATGCTACTCTCCGGGGATTCCATGGGATAAACGTTATTACTCCAAAAGAGGACTATGTAAAAATTTTACCTGAAATCCGAGTTCTTGACTAAGAGGAGGATAATTATGAAGAAATTATCGTTTATATATTTATTTGTGCTATTTTTTCTTCCACAGATCGTTTTCAGTAACCAGGTGGCAGAGGAGCAAATCAAAAAAGTCCTTTCTAACTTCGAGAAAAGTTGGAACAAGAGGGATTTAGAAGGTTTTATTTCATGTTTTCACAATGATGCAAGAATTATGACGGGTGGCGATAGGCGTTTTGTCTCTAAGGAGGAATATAAAAAAATAATTCCCCAAAGGTGGCAACAATGGGGAGAACTTAATTTCGAGAAGCCGAATATTGAAATCAGTGAATGTGGTAAAAAAGCAAAAGTTATTGTCACAGCAAAATTTAGTGTAATGGGGGTCAAATTTGTTTTCTATATGGTTCCTCAAGAAGACAGGTGGTTAATACTTGTTCAGGAATACTAACCAACAATAAGGGGGTCGGGGGTTATTCATGATTATTATCTTTAACAAAGATGAGAGACGCCTAACAAATCACTTCAGCGGATGGTTTGAAACCACCGCTGATTTCAATCGTTATGTGCTCTATAAAACACGAGTGAGGTGATTCCATGAAACTCAAAGTCATTATTCACGAGGCGGAAGAGGGAGGTTATTGGGCTGAAGTACCTTCCATTCCGGGCTGCGCGACTCAGGGCGAGACGTTTGACGAACTACTCGGAAACATCTACGAGGCAGTCGAAGGTTGCTTATCCGTGGATATAAAAGACGTCAAGGTAACAGAAAAAGACAGAGTCCTGGAAATCGCAGTGTGAAAGCCATTTCAGGGAAGGACTTCGCAAAGCTGCTCGAGAAGAAAGGCTGGGAATTGCGAAGAACGAAGGGAGGTCATCACATCTACGCCAAAGTGGGAAACCCCGCTCGAATCTCGGTGCCCATACATGGAAATAACCCGCTCAAGATTGGCTTGTTGAGACACCTCATGAAGATCGCAGGAATCGATGAAAGTGAACTGTAATGTAGAGCACATAACAACGCAATCGAGTCGGACTGGCCTTCCGCTGCGCTTCAGGCCAGCCGCTCATTGCGGTCGTTAGGCATGAAGGAAGAAGTTATGAGAGCAAGAATTACATATCTGATTCTATTCGTATTGGCCTTGAGTTTTCCATTCGCTTGCCAGACTACAACACCGAGAACCGAGGGAAATGTATCACCAGATAGTCTGGTGCCCAAGTTGGCTACAGTGGATGATGTCATCCAATGGAGTGAAAAAAATCTTTATTTCAAAAATGTCGATCCGTGGGATCCTGCTCCGGAAGTAACAGATGTCATAAAAGACGGTTATGGAGACTGTAAAATGCTTGCCGGTGTCGTCTCCGTATTGCTTGACTCTGTCGGTAAAAAGAATCTGATCATTGTCATAAAGAGTGGGAATTGGCATATGTTCAATGCATATGATGAAGATGGGAAATGGCGTGTTGTGAATAATGCAAGATTAGTGGAAAGGACATTTGCGAACCTCGATGAAATAAAAAGTTATTTTAAAGCAATTCGCTTTGAGAAAACCTTTAATAGTTATAAAGAATTTCGACGGTGGTTTAATGAGGAGATTTATCCAAGAGGGGGACGATAATCACATTAACATCCACAGAAGATCATGTGTGTATTTAATGAGGTCACACCTTCTCCAGACAGGGAGAGCGCCCGTTTAAAAAGGAGCATAAACGCATTGCCTAACAAGTCACTGCAGCGGATGGCTTACAGCCACCGCTGACCTAAGTCGTTAAATGCAAAATGAAAACAATAGAACAGAAATAAAGAAACCAAAATTCGGTGGGGCAATGAGCGCTGGTCCAAGTACCGGCATAGAGATCACGGGCCGGGGCGTCAGGACGGAATCCTGTTTTCAGGAGCGCCAAATCTCATTGCGACATTGTCCCACCCTTTGCTTCAGCCACAAAATGAATAACAAAACCCATTTAACAACCGCATGAACCTGACGCGGATTAGCCGCGTCAGGTTTTGGGCATGCGTGGTTGCCCGCGCAGGTTATGCAGGTCGTTAGGCGGGAATAAGACCTAAATTTATGAAGGAATTTAGGGACCATAAGGGTAGAACGATCCTGCTTTCAGAT
>NZ_JBRAKS010000278.1:3407-5254 GCF_052745115.1 Candidatus Jordarchaeum sp. | reverse complement strand
TCGCACTACACTTTTTACCTCCCATCACGTAATTGGAGATGCTTCCAAATTGAAAAAAACTCTTGACAATTTGGGGGGTGGTATACTAATCACTAAGAATTTTGGAAAAACTAAACTATTACAAAGAAGGAGGCAGGAATGGAGGAATTCCAAGCAAAGAATTGGCCATACGAGGTGAAATATGAAAAGGAAAACAAAATCGAAACGGATGTCCTAATCTTGGGAGGTGGAATAGCTGGATGTCACGCTGCAATCAGTGCTATTAGGGAAGGTGTGAAAGTTGTGATAGTTGAAAAAGGAGCTACTAAATGGAGTGGTAACGGAGGTGCAGGTGTTGACCATTGGCAGGCCGCTTGTGCAAATCCATGCTGCAAGATCGCCCCGGAAGAAATGACTGAGGCCGTGGTTAAGAGCCTATATGGATACGAATGTGGGATCAAAAGATATATTCAGTGCGTTGAGGGATATGAAACCCTTCTCGATGTAGAAAAAATGGGGGTAAGGATCAGAGATGAAAGGGATGAGTTTAAGGGTGCTGAATTCAGGGACGATCATACCAAACTTCTATTTGCATATGATTATAAGAACAGGCATACCATACGAGTATGGGGAAATAATATGAAGCCTTCCCTCTTTTATGAGCTTAAGCGATTGGGGGTAGAAATATATGATAGGGTTATGACTACTGGCTTGCTCACCGAGAGTGGAAAAAGGGGGAAGAAGGTAATAGGAGCTACCGGCATAAATATAAGAACAGGTGAGTTTTTCATCTTCCTTTCACGTGCAACTGTAATTGCTATTCCGGAAGCAGAAAGACTTTGGGATTTCCCTGAACCCCATGCTTTCGGCAAAAATTTCCACGACCCTAACTGTTCGGGTGACGGGTTAGCTATAGCGTGGGAAGCTGGCGCAGCTCTAACACTTATGGAGAAGACCATTCCTACTGATGGCAACTTAGGGTATATCCCTTACGGGGTGGGAAACGCTCATAATACCTGGCACGGATGTTCGATAATTGATGTAGAAGGTAAGGAGGTGAGGTGGTTTGACAGAGATGGAAGAGAAATAATATATAGCCAGAGATTCCTTCCCACAAACGGCCAGAAGTTCTTTATAGATGGGGGATCAATAGGAGATCCGAGAGAGTTGTATGAAGTCTGTCCACCACTCCTTGACCCGAATCTCCCTGAGCATGTGAAAAATGGTAAATACGTGTTGCCGTTTTATGCTGATCTGCCAAGTATGCCAGAACAGGAACAGAAGGCCTTATTTGGATTGATGGTGGGTAATGAGGGAAGAACATTTATTCTCCGCAAGGTTTATACCGAAGCTGGATTTAACCCAGAGAAGCACCTACTTCAGGTTCCTGTGTTGCCTCCCGAGGGGTACAGACAGCCACCTGTATGGTGGTATTCAGTAGGGGCACCTCAGTGGCGAAGGGTGGGCCGAGGAGGGGGATTGGTAGTAGATTGGGACCTTAAGACCAATCTCGAAGGTCTTTATGCAGCAGGAAGCATAATATTTGGACATGGGGATCACGCTGGTGCTGCAACAAGCGGCAGATACGCAGGGAGAAAGGCAGCCCGATATGCACGATCAGCGGTATATGACAGAATAAATTGCGATCAGGTATGGGATCAAGTGAAATCCCGCAAAGCTGAGATTTACAGTTTTATAAAAAGGAGAGCTGGGATAAGATGGAAGGAGTTGAATGCAGGCATTTCGAGGGTAATGCAAGATTTCTGTGGAGTATATAAACACGAAAGTACCTTAAAGACTGGTCTTAAGCTTCTTTGGAAGTTGAAAGAGGAGGAAATAAGAAATGCTTATGCGCCCAATCCCCACGA
>NZ_JBRAKS010000278.1:0-3307 GCF_052745115.1 Candidatus Jordarchaeum sp. | reverse complement strand
GAGGCATGTCGCAGGGATGTCCTTATTCCCGATGATCAAGACGGAGGAACTCCCATCGTTCTCTACCCTGATGAATGCTGGTATTGCGGTTGCTGTGTTCAGGAATGTGAAAGGAATGCTATATCCTTTAATTATCCACTACCTCAAAGAATAGTAGTTATATGGAAAGAACGGGGAAGTGAAGAATTGTCATATCTCAAGCTTAAAGAGAAGACTTAATAAAGGAGGTCGTTATGGTGAGAAGAATATTCTTTATAGTATCTTTTATAGTATCAATGTTCGTTGCAATTAGCATTTTGAATCCAACTGTCTTTTCTCAAGCTCAGGAACGTTATGTTATAGACGTGATATCTCTTCCAATTGGATATGGTGTATATGACTTAGGGGTTGGCTTAGCGGATGTGATTAACAAAAATAGCAAGTGGGTGAAGGCCAATCACTTTGAGGGAAAAGAGCCAACCGTTACTATGAAGCTGTTGATTGCAGAGCCTGAAAAGAAGAAACGTACCATATTCTTTTCAGATTCATGGTCAAATTGGGCAGGAATGGCTCAATTGGGGGTTTTAAAGGGTATACAATATGACTATACCAAATTTAGAGGCCTTTTCCTTATATCAGTGGGACCAAATGTTCTAGTCACCTTGAACCCAAAGATTAAAACTATAGAAGACCTTAAAGGGAAAAAGGTTGTGCTCTCTTCCACGCCAGGAGGTGTAGTTGACCTGATATTTAAGGGAATATTTAAGGAAGCGGGCATTGAGGGGGTTATCAAGTATCAGTATCTGAAGCCGGAAGAGGCTGTAAATGCAATTAAGGATGGATTGGTGGATGTAATACAGGGAGGAGTAAGCCTTAGGCAACCGCCAAATGTATATGGTCCGGCCCCGGCACTGGTTGATTTAGCCTCGACCAGGGACACATATTTTGTTCGGGTACCAGAAAAATATATTAAGGCATTTGCAGAAAAGAATAGATGCAACGTCACAGCTGTGAAAATACATCCTAAACAATTAGGCCCACTGCAACTTGAGCCCCTTGACACAATTGCTAAATCCCTCTTTTGGGCTGTCCATTTAGAAGTACCTGATAATGTCGTTAGTGAGGTGATAAGGATAGTTTACGAAAATGCTGAAAAGTTTAAGGATTATAACCCGACTGGGAAAATTCTTACAAAGAACACAATGGCATTAATGGGACTAAGGGAGGATGAAATACACCCTACGGCGTTAAAATTCTATAAAGAAAAAAGCGTTCCTATTGGTTCCTTTGGTAAGGAATGATCTGATTGATATTTTCTCACTTTAGGTTTCTGAGATAGGTGTGTCAAGAACGGGTTCTTTTGTTGTAATAAAATAGGACAAGCGAAAGGGAACGATGTTGATCAAGATGGGTATCAATCTAATAGGTTTGGGTATGTTTCTTTACCACATGGTTTCGACACAGGTGCTCTTACAGTCCACAATTGCCCACTTGAATACTCACCTAACTCTTGCTTTAGTCCTCATCTTTTTGTCAAACAACATAAAATCTAAAACCAGGCTTGAAACCTATCTCTCTTCAAGTTTGGCCGTTTTTTCGTTGATATGTGGTCTGTACATTCAACTTCAGTGGCAGGAACTCCAGATGCGCATGTACTTTAATACATTATCGGACCTTATTATAGGTGGGGCCTTGATCTTTCTTGCCTTAGAATCCACAAGACGAGAAATGGGTCTCTTCTTGCCAATTTTCATCCTCTGCGTTGTCATTTATCCTTTTGTTGGCCATTTGCTGCCAGAACCTTTTTACTGCCATTCACTGGGAATTAAGAAAACCATTTCAAAGCTATCTATAGGATTGGAAAGTGGGATCTTCCAATATTTATCAATTTCTACAAACTACATATTTCTCTTCGCTGTTTTTGGGGGGTTGTTACAAGCAGTTGGGGGAACCGAATTCTTCATAGGAATTTCGAGAATTTTGGCAGGAAGGATACAGGGAGGGCCTGGGATGATAGCGGTACTAAGCAGCGCCTTGGTCGGTTCTATTACAGGGAGTGGAGCAGCAAATGTCATGATTACTGGGGTCTTTACTATACCCTTAATGAAAAGGACAGGGTTTAAGCCTGAGCAGGCAGGGGCGATTGAAGCTGCTGCCTCGAACGGAGGCCAGATTATGCCCCCCATTATGGGTATGGTAGCATTTGCAATGGCTGGGTTAACCGGCATACCTTACATCAATATATGTGCAATGGCTGTAATTCCTGCAGCCCTCTATTATTTTACTTGTGGGACATATGTTTATCTCAATGCAAAAAGGCTAAACATTGGAAGAGGGCTGGATATGAATGAGAAAGAAAGACCTAATAGGAAAAGTATGTTTCTTTCTTCCCTTACTTTTGTAGTTCCCTTCACGCTTATCGTTGTTCTTCTGATAAAGGGATACAGTGTTATGCTCGTTGCTTTTTGGGCAATAGTGAGCGTAATCTTAATAGGAATCATTAACAGAAAAAGCGCAAAAGAGATTATCAATGGCATAACTGCAGGTGTGAAAGCTGGATCGGGAATTGCAGCCTCAGTTGCTGCAGTTGGCCTTTTGGCAACTACATTCATAACGAGCGGTTTAGGTGTCAAGATTGCATCAGGGATTGAACTATGGAGCAGGGGAAATCTCTTCTTGGCATTATTGATAATATGGGCAGTTTGCATTGTGTTGGGTTGTGTGGGTTTAGCTATTACTGCTTACATAGTTGCTGCATTATTTGGGGTTGCTCCACTTGTAAAAATGGGAGTGCCTTTTGAGATAGCACATTTCTTTGTAATGTATGCCTCAGTATTTGCCTTCCTTACTCCCCCTATTGCTGTGGTAGCGCTTATAGCTGCACGAGTGGCCGGGGCTACATATTTAAAGACGGCAAAGGAGTCTACAAAAATAGCCTTAGCCGCATTTTTATTACCATTTCTATTCATTTACTCTCCGGTTCTTCTTTTAAAGCCTAAGAACCTTGCGGATGTTTGGGAAATCCCTATAATAATAGTTGGTCTTGTTGTTCTTGAATCAGGATTAGTGGGATACTTATTCAGGAGTTATACTGTATGGGAAAGAGTGATTTCAATCGCTGCAATGGTTCTCTTGTCTCTATTTTTAGCTACGAAAGGTGAAGCCTTCCTTATTTTTGGAGGATTTGTTGTGGGAGCTTTACTGTTTTTAAATAGAAAAATCACTCCGGCTTCCTTTTTGGGCAGGCCTCCTTTGTAACGATGAAATATTAGAACATAAATAAGGTAAACAGAAATATGGGGTCAGGCCTTGAAATATTAGTTTCCCA
>NZ_JBRAKS010000277.1:0-5261 GCF_052745115.1 Candidatus Jordarchaeum sp. | reverse complement strand
CAGAACTCAAAAATGTTCTCTCCTTTATAAACAAAACCAAATAAACCTAAGAAATGCTGGTCCCTAACAACCTACGCGAAAGATTCAAAAACTGGATTGAAATCATCTTAGAACGATTACTTTTAATAAATCGTTTCATTTCAAAATTAATAGCTGCAGTATAAAATTATGAATTGGAAGGAGTATAATATGGGTGGTTATCGTTTCCTTGAACACACTGCGGACATTAAAGTAAAAGCTTATGGCGAAACAGTTAACGAAGCCTTCCAAGAAGCAGCCCGAGCACTCTCTGAAGCGATGACCGACACTTCAAAAATAAGTCCAATTATTAAACGAAAAATAGAAATTGAAGCAGAAGACCTAGAAGCTCTACTTTATATATGGTTAGAGGAATTCATTTATTTATTTGACTCCAAAGGAATGATTTTCTCAGATTTTAAGGTTGAAAACATAAAACAAACAGAAGAAGGATTAAAACTAAAAGGAGAAGCACTCGGCGAAGAATTCGACATTGAAAAGCACCCACAAAGAACCGGAATAAAAGCCGTAACATACCACGAAATGAAAATCAAACAATCACCAAAAAAAACAACTCTAGAATTTGTTCTAGATATCTAATTTTTTCTATTAATTTGAAATCTAAAACACACAAAAAGAATGGCGCCGGGGACGAGATTTGAACTCGTGCATCTCAAAAGAGATACTGGCTTTTATGGCTTAGGCTCTCAAGGCTTACGCTTGAAGGAGTTTTCCCATTCAATCAGCGCCGTAATGTGGAGTTATAGAATTGTCCACTTGGCTACCCCGGCTACATATATCTGTTTTAGTGAGGGTTGAATATATTTATTTCTAAATTTTTCTATTTTTCTATAATTCGAAAGTACATATTCGAATATAAGAGGAAGGAGTGTAAAAATGATTAGTCATATAATTGTTTTTTGGTTGGTTATTTTTTGCTCAGCTGGAAGAGTTCTTCGTATAGTTCGGGTCTGAGGTCTCGTAGTACTGGTGCTGCTATCCTTGATGATTTTAAATCCGAGTAATCGATTGTCCCTGTTATTAGGTCTTCTTCGTCGTATTTTGCTTTTGCTATGATTGTGCCGTCTGGAGCTACTATTCGGCTTCCGCCCCAAAAAACTAGTCCATCTTCAACTCCGACCAGATTCACATATGCCAAAAAAACAGTGTTTTCCATTGCTCTAGAGGATATGAATGTTTCAAAGTATCCTCTGCGAGTACCGGGGGAGGCAGATATGCACACTATTAATTGTGACCCCATAACTGTTAATAAGCGAGCAACTTCTGGAAAGAATATATCGTAGCAGATCATTAATCCGATTTTTCCGATTTCGGTTTCTAATACCTGCGTTTGATATCCTGTTCTGAAGTATCTTTTTTCTTCAAAGACTAGATGTGTGGGAAGGTATTTTTTCCGGTACTTTCCAATGTATCCTTTGGGTCCCACCATTACTGAGGTGTTATACAAGATCCCTTCTTCAGCTTCTTCTACCATTCCGAAGATTACGTGGGTATTATTTTTTTTAGCGCTTTCCTCTATTTTTTTAATCGATGCTCCAGGGATATTTTCTGCTAGCGAGTAGTACTGGTTTCTTAGTGAGTAGCCTGTGAGTATTAGTTCGGGGAAAATTATTAGTTGTGCTTCTTTCCTTGCGGCTTCGGCTATTAATTTGTCCATCTTTTTTAGGTTTTTTTCTTTGTCTCCAAGTTTTGGGGCCATTTGTGCTAGAGCTAACTTTATTTTCATGGGTTCTCCTCCAACAATTTAATATATTTTTGGAATTATAGTAGCTTGGTACATATTTATGTTTATACAAATTATATGTTATGGAGGTCTATCCGGTGAAACTCTCAGCAGAAGTGCTTAATATTGATCCTGATTTTGTTGAGAAGCGTATTCTTAAATTTATTCGCGCCCGGGTTACTGATGCAGGTTTTTCAGGGGTCGTAATAGGGCTAAGTGGCGGTATTGACTCGTCAGTTACTGCAACTCTTTGCGTTAAGGCATTAGGTTCGGATAAAGTATTGGGTCTTATGTTGCCTGAGAAGGATAGTAATCCTAATGATGCCAAAGACGCTATTAAGTTAGCAGAGCAGTCTAAAATTTCCTATGAAGTAGTGGATATAACTTCAATTATTGATGCTTGTCTTAACACCTATCCTAAGGGTGTGGAGGATTCTCCTATAGTGGTTGGAAATGTGAAGGCACGGTTGCGTATGGTGACACTTTACTACTATGCAAATAAGTTACGCCGCTTGGTTGTTGGTTCGAGTAATAAGAGTGAAATATTAGTCGGATACAGTTAATGGATGATGACCATAACTGCCGAAAACTTTACTAAGTTTGGTGACGGTGGTTCCGATATCTTACCGATAGGTGACCTCTATAAGACTCAGGTTCGTCACTTGGCAAGACACCTAGGGATTCCAAAGGAAATTATTCAAAAAACTCCCACCGCAGGACTTTGGAAAGATCAGACAGACGAAGCCGAAATTGGTGTTCCCTATAATGTTTTGGATTTGATACTCTATGGTTTAGAACACTGGATGAGTGAGTCTGAAATCGCCGAGGAACTCAACATAGCATTTGAAAAAGTGCATAAAATAGTTGAAATGTGGAGGAAGAGTGAACACAAAAGAAAGTTCCCAGTTATTTTTAAGCTGTCTCATAGGACGCCGAGCTTAGACTGGAGGGTCTCACTCAATTATTGAATAAAATAATAAAAAAGGGGTGAATGAATGGGGCGTAGAAGGAGAAGGAAGGTTCAAAAAAGGCCTGAAAAACGCATACCCACCATTTTTACTTGCCCCAATTGTGGAGAGGAAAGTGTAAAAGTAGAAATTAATAAAAATGAGGGATATGCAGTGGTGGGCTGCGGGGCGTGTGGATTAAATAAAAAGGTTAAAGTCACTAAGCTTACAGAACCTGTAGACGCTTATAGTAGATTTGTAGATTCATTCTATGAAGAGGAAGCTGCGTAAAAATAAAAAAATGGAAAAATAGGGGTCCTTTATTATAAGGCTTCTAAAATAGTAAGAGGTAGATTGCAAAAGCGCTTATGGCGCCTATTGCTGTTGCAACAAAATTAACGATATTGTTATCGATAGCCTTGTGTCCTCTCAGTTGGGCTGTTACCTCTCCGCAGTGAATGTCATGCTCCGTGATTTTACCACAAACAGGGCATTTGTAGAGCGCTTGTACGGTGGCACCTATTATACTGTCTGCGGTACTTCCAATAAACCCCGCACCTACTGCTATTATTATCAGCTTTGCTCCAATTGGTAACCCGAAGTTTAACATGTCTAACCAATGAAACAAACCTATTCCGATAAGATTAAAGTGCTGTAAAAGGAAAGCAGCACCACCGGTAATTAAGCCACCCATGATTATTGCGAGTTCTCCTAGAGGGGAAACTCCACCTGAGGTGCCGGGGGCGACTTTTTTAGATAGATTTGTTATCAATCTAGGAGGGCGGGGATTTAGTAAGCCTACTTCGGTTGCTAGCGTGTCTGCAGCAGCTGTGGCTACCACCCCGATGAAACCGGCAAAGAAGATATCGAAGTAGCCCATTGGAATAAAAAATAGGCATACCCCTTCCATTACTGCGAGAAATGCCGCAAGGCCTCCATTGGCGATGACATTGGTCCATGCCCTAGCGCCACCTTTCTCCTGAGCTACGCCCATTCTTCTTTTTCTTTCGTATTTGAACTTCGTGAATACAGCGGAAACTAAGAAGAATGTTAATATAACTACAAACCAAGACCAGTGACCAAATATCCATATCGCTAAACCCACAATAGCAGCCGCTAAGCACCCCGAAAAATTGACTACATGCAATTTAATTGAAATTGCCCCCAATCCGCTACATACTGCAACACCGATTAAAAGATATATTATATTTGTGGTTCCTGTATTGAATAATGATTCGAACATTTATGCACGCACCTTCCATTAGTCTAACATTGAAGCATTTGTAATAATAATCATGAAATTTGCTTTCGGATACGTGAAAGTTTATTGTTTTGCACATCTTGTTTTGTTTTTCAAATAAAAAGTTTTCCCAAGTTTAGTACTTTTAATCGTGTTTTGTCGAAATATAAATATTTTTTCATAATTAGTCGAACAAAATTGTAATAGAAGATTTAAAAATATGTGTAGTTAACTCAGAAAATATACGTATCCATGTTAATATTAAACAGTAATTTCAAAAGAGTAAAATTTTATAACAAATTTATGCATAAAAACTAGAAAACAGGAAGCGATGAAAATAAATGGCGAAAGTACTTTGCGTATCTCCAGCATATAACGAAGAAAAAACAGTTTTTAAAATAGTAAAAGGCGCCTTAAAGTACACAAATGGAGTAATAGTGGTTGATGATGGGAGTACAGATAGTACACACAAAGAGGCTGAAAAAGCGGGGGCCACAGTTATTAGACATAACAAAAATCGGGGAAAAGGAGTCGCATTAAAAACCGGTTTTAAATCAGCTTTAGAGATGGATGCAGAAACAGTAATCGTATTGGATGCGGATGGCCAACATAACCCAGAAGAAATACCCAAACTCCTTAAAACAATGAATTATAAAAATTCGGATATAATAATAGGATCGCGATTCCTAGGCGATATAAAAGGCATGCCTCGAATTCGAATTTTAAGCAATACATTAACTACGATGGTTTTGCGCTTATTTTTTGGCTTGCCAATTACCGACAGCCAAAGTGGTTTTAGAGCATATAAGAGAAGAGTTTTGGAGAAAGTTGAATTTTCTGCTCCTCGCTTTTCTGCCGAGACAGAGATTCTCATTGATGCAAAAAGGAAAGGCTTCAAAATATTAGAAACTAGAGTTCAAACGGTATATGGCGAAGAAAAATCAAAAATGCGAAATTTTGAAGACACAATTCGTTGGATTTGGGGCATTGATAAGCAACTAATTAAAACTATTAGAAATAAACTTTCAACATGAAGACAAATATAGTTTCGCGAATTCTCTTTAAATGTATGTATTTAGCTCAAATTTCAGATATCCCATATAATTGCTGGAAAATCGAAAAGAAGCTTAATGCTTCCTTCTTTTGCTTTCCGCACGAGACCTGAAAGAAAAGCGAATGGAAACCTCCGTTTGGCAAAAAGGAGAATAACAATCCTTTTTCAATTTACCGAGATAAATACACACCTTTAAATTAATTTTATATTTGCTATGAAAAAGCTTTTCGCTTCAGTCCGAGAGGGGGCTGACCAGAT
>NZ_JBRAKS010000276.1:0-5281 GCF_052745115.1 Candidatus Jordarchaeum sp. | reverse complement strand
TTGGAACGCTTCCAGATCCTTAAAAACACCAGCAAAAATGGTCAGCCACAAAATTCTTATTTATGAGCGAATCTTTTTGATACTCAAAACTTAACAAAATAAGTTGAAAAACTATTTAAATTTAAATCAATAGTTGACAAATTAATATTTTTTCTTGTCAGCATTTGTATTTAACACTGGACGGAACTTGTACGAGTAGTAGATTATTCCATCTCTACCATCTTCATTTATTTTACGAACCACGGCTTCTACATCCATTCCGAGGGTTACGCTTTCTGGTTTACAGTCTGTGAGCTGGGTGGTTAAGTACGTTCCATCCTCTAATTGTACCAAGGCAATTATATAGGGCTTGTATATTTCAAAACTTGTTGGTGCGGTGTGCATTACAGTATATGTTACGATTTTACCCCTCTTTGGCAAATTTATTCTCATCATTTGATTCGTATTACACACTGGACAAATATCTCTTGGGGGAAAGCACACTTTTCCGCACTGCACACATTTTTTACCCTCAAGTCGGTAACGTTGAGGGAGTTCTCTCCAAAATTTCGAAACCTGCATTAAACTTCTCCCGCCTAACTACTCAAAATATGCACAAAAGATGAAGCGCCGAAACCGCTTATATTGTTTGTAAGCCCTATTTCTGCACCTTGAACCTGTCTGGCTCCAGCTTCTCCCCGAAGTTGGAGTACAATCTCCGCCATCTGATAAACTCCCGTAGCACCAATGGGATGCCCTCTAGCCTTCAATCCTCCGGAAGAATTCAAGGGTATGGGACCATCCAAGCTAATTAGCCCTTCATCAACCGCTTGAGCTGCAGCACCTTTTTCCACAAATCCTAAGTCTTCCATTGTTAGGAAAGCAGTTATTGAAAACGCGTCATGTATCTCTGCCAGATCTACTTTTCCTGGTGTTATTCTTGCCATCCTATAAGCGTCTCTCGCCGCGTCCCGAGTTGCCTTAAGAGAAAGAAAGTCGTTTCTCGTGTGGAATATAAAGTTGTCAGTACCATGCCCCGCACCAATAATCTCTATGGGTGAAGAGGTTAAGTTTTTCGCGTATTCCTTTGGACAAAGAACCAAGGCTGATGCACCATCACCAAGAGGTGCACAATCCATCAAGTGTATGGGTTCAGCCACTGGATCTGAGTTCATTGCTTTATCCATCGAAATTCGGAATGGGAATTGAGCATAGGGATTTTTCGAAGCGTTATCATGCATTTGAACAGAGAATTTCGCAAAACTTTCTCTTTCAACCCCAAATGTGTCCATATAGAGTCTCATAACCATTGCATTAATTCCCACAAGAGAGAGACCTAGAAAAGCTTCATACTCTTGATCTGTCACTGTTGAAATAATCGAGGTAGCATCGTTAGTGGCGGTGTCCATCATTTTCTCTACACCTCCCACCACTACAAAATCGTGGACTCCAGAAGCAACAGCTTTATATCCCGTATAAATAGCCGCAGCCCCAGATCCACATCCCTCCTCGATTTTAGTTGCCGGAATTCCATTAAAACCCGCAAAATCTGATAAGAGAACTGCAATGTTTTCCTGATTATTAAACTGACCCGCAGACATGTTACCTAGGTAAAGTGCATCGATTTTAGGGTTACCTGCGTCTTCCAACGCACCTCTTACCGCATTAGAAAAAAGTGAACGCAACGATTCACTGAATAGATGACCGATTTTCGTCATTCCAACTCCTATTATTGCTACCTTTCTCATACCTATTCCTTCTTACTACTTTTTTACATCTAATCCGATTATCATTCTACGCCATTTAGCGTAGCATGCATAACCCACGTAATCCTTCCTATCAACATAATCTTGAACAGTGGGTGCTAATTCACGTTTATCTTCAATCGCATCTTGAACGACTATGTGGAATGCGTCGCTTCCAGCCCCAGATCCGTAGGAGACCACTAAGATATTGTCTCCTCCTTGGGCGACATCTAAAACTGCTGATAAACTTAATGGAATACAACCCGCATATGTGTTACCTATTTTAGATACTAGTTTTCCCACTCTAATCTGCTCAGAAGTGAATCCCAACTCTTTTGCCGCTTTTTCGGGAAATTTGCTATTGGGTTGGTGAAATATGGCATGCTGGAAATCTTGAGGTTCCATCTGCAAATCATTCATTAACTGTTTTCCTGCGTTAATTACATGTTGGAAGTATGATTGGCTTGTAAATACGCCACCATGTTTAGGGTAGGGCTGTTCGGCACGTCGCCAAAAATCAGGGGTGTCTGTAACATATGAATTTGAGGCATTAATGGAGGCGGCAGCTTTTCCATCCAATTTACCGATAATAAATGCTCCTCCTCCAGCCGCAGCCGCATATTCTAAATCATCACCGGGGGCGCTTTGAGCCACATCCGAACCAATAGCTAAACCATACTTTATCATACCTGAAGAAACCAGCCCCATGCAGAACTGCATAGCCTCTGTTCCTGCTTTACAGGCGAATTCCAAATCCGCTGCCAGTATATTTGGAGTTGTTCCTATAACCTCAGCAACGGTACAACCTGTAGGCTTGACAGCGTAGGGTGGGGATTCTGATCCAGCAAGTACCGCTCCGATTTCAGTGGGTTCTATCTGAGATCTTTTCAATGCGTTTTGAGCCGCTTCTATAGATATCGTGATCGTATCCTCATCGGGCCCCGCTACCGCTTTCTCTTCTATTCCTAATCCCTCAGTGACCCTCTCTGTATATGTTCCCCAGACTGTGGCGATGGTTTTCACTTTAATTCGGTGCTGGGGTATGTATGCTCCCCAACCTATGATTCCTACTGGTTGATTTGGTATCATCAATATTGTTAGCCCCAAGAATAAAAGCGTTTTAGAAATGTGAGTTTAAATTTTTATTATAATATATTAGCGTTTAAGAGCTCCAAGTTCGATATTTAAACGTTGTGCACTTATCCAATGTTGCATCGGCAATTTTAGCATTTTATCTCCAATAATCATGATTGCTGACATAATAAATGTAATATGCAAAATTGACTAAAACGAATTAAAAATTAATTGAAATTATGCAGTTATTTTGATATATATATGTTAAAAAAATTCAGAGCTTTTTCCAAAGTGAATATCATAAAAATTCTCTTATCGCTGTAAAGAATAAACATTCAAGGTCCTTTCTATGATGAAACTATGTTTTAAATAATATTAGATTATAGTGTATTATTACAATTTTGACGAACTTTTTACCAACCTTCCAAGAAAAGGTTAAAAGTCTTGGATACTAAACCAAAGAAAGTTTTAAGACCACATGTTTAATTTTGAAGTTTAGGGAGAGATAAAATTGGAATTTATTCAAGTTGTAAACAATCTTTCCGAGAAAGTCGACAAAACTCTAGCTTCATTTTTGGATAAAAAAATTGCTACGGCGCCTTTTTCCTATCACAGGACGTATTACTTGAATATTAAAGAGTTTATTTTGAGAGGAGGAAAAAGGCTTAGACCAATTTCTCTAATTCAGGCCTATCGAGGTGTGGCTGATTCTGACGGAAAGATATTTCTTCCTTCTATTTCTGTGGAGTTTCTACATAATGCCACATTAATTCATGATGATCTCATAGATCATGATGAGTTACGTAGAAACGGCCCAACGTTTCATGTAAATTATAGGGAATGGTATAAGAAGGAGATTTCATTAAAAGATAAGGCCGAAGACTTTGGAAACACAATGGCCATTTTAGCAGGAAATACAACCTATAATTTAGGTATTGAAACCCTTCTTTCTTCCAAGTTTAATTACGATCTTATTTGCAAGGCCATCGAACTCTACCAAAAAGTTTTCCAAGAATTAATTAATGGAGTTATGTTCGAAAGTGTGATACAAACAAGAGATAATGCAACAATGGAAGATTATTTACAAATGGTGAAAATGAAAACCTCATCCCTATTAGAGAAGTCCATACAAATGGGTGCAGTGCTGGCAAGAGCCACACCAAATCAGATTAAGGCGTTGAGTGAATACGCCGTGTTAGTAGGTCAAGCGTTTCAAATTCAGGATGATATACTTGGAACATTTGGGACTGAATCAGAAACCGGAAAACCCACAGATGGAGATATTAAAGAGGGTAAGAGAACAGTTTTAGTTATTCAAGCGTTTGACAATGCTTCCATTAATGAATTAAATATTCTAAAAAAGGTACTTGGAGACTCAAGAGCGGACGCAAGTAAAGTGGAAAAAGTTAGGAGAATATTTCAGGAAACCGGTGCCCTTGAAAACTCTAAAAAAATTGCATTGGAGCTGGAGGAAAGGGCTAAGAAAAAATTACTTAAAGCGGATCCACCCTTAAAAAAGGAGGCCCATCAATTTTTCAATAATCTAGCAGATTTTGTAGTAAGCCGAATTTATTAATATAATCAGAATTTCTTGAAAACAAGATTAATATGCTTTTTTTTGAAAAGGTTTTTTAATTTTTATAATTATTCTCATTTTTTGAGCTTAGCGAGAGTGTGTCTAAAAGTTCGCCCAATTCCTCGTCCAATCCCTTCTCATGAGACTTGACTAACTCATCAATTTCCCCTTTGAACTTTTCAAATATTGCAGTGTTTCCATCCCAACTAGAAAGTATGTCGTTATAAGCTCTATGGAATTGTTTTCCAATTTCTTTTCCAATTTTTTCTCCCTCTATTTCATTATCGGTCGCAACCACTACCAGAAAGTTGTCGAAATTTGTATAGCTTAGTTTTGTTTCTTTCGTAACTATTTTGGATAGTTCTTTCCCTGTATGCATTTTTGCTGTATGATCAATGGCGGTGAAAAGACCCCCAGTAGGGATGAATCCTTTCTTGTCAATTTTGAATCTCGGTATACTCTGTGAATTAAACACTCTCCGGTTTTTTTAATAGCCATAGGCCATAGATCATCTAAGCCACCCTTACCTCTTCGAAATAGAATTCGATTATCTAGTTTGTCCTATTTAAAAATAATTAAAAAATATATTTATGAATTCCTAGGCTTTGGGACAAAATTGGTTTCTCTTTCTTAAAATCCCTTCGCTAGAGTGTTGAAACTCATTCTAGCAGGGTGAAGCCCCACGCCCTCTATCCCGTCCTATGCATTACCCACAATTATCGTGGGTAATTTTTGCTCTCTAATTTTTTATCATATACGTAATATTTTTTATCGTGGGAACAAGAAAATATGCGTATCTTGCATAAAATTAGAGGAAAGCAATTACTCGTAGCACTTATGGGTAATGCATAGCTATCCCGTCTGCGAAAGCTTTCGGGAATGCTTTTCTTACCACGTTGTAGGCGGC
>NZ_JBRAKS010000275.1:0-5285 GCF_052745115.1 Candidatus Jordarchaeum sp. | reverse complement strand
ATAATATATAACATAAAATAATCCATATTTTTTATTTCCGAAAAATAAAGAAGAGCGATTTAAACAAATTCTTAGATTCTTTTTAATCAATTAAAATTAGGGCTGTGAGGTTCATTGATTCTTTTGTTCCCCACTGTATTTTGAATCCGGCGTTTTCCGCGGTTTTTGACACGTCTATTCCCACGGCTTCCATTGATGGTCTCGCTTCCCAGGGATGTTTGCAAAGATTTTTGGTATCGCATTCTTTACAAAGTCTGCAGGGTCCGACTGTTAGTCCCAGTGTTAAGCGGTATCCTTTTTTGAAGGCTTCTCTCTCTAGGGCAGTGATTATCCGATTGGCTTCTGCTCCTTCATCTTCGCCAGTATCTAAAACAAGCTTAATAAATTCTTCATCTTTGGAGAGGTCTAAGAGATTGGTTTCCTTATTTTTGAGATAATCCTGTATCTTCTTGTTCATCGTTTTGTCTATTTGAAAGATTATAGCGTATTTGTAATTTTGGAGAATCTCTCTAAACTCCTTAGCAGTGGGTGTATAGGGTGGACACATTAAATTTCTCCCGTAATTTATGCAAGGGGGATATCTACATTTTAACTGCACTCTTTCATCCACTACAATTAGGCTGGTGTCGATGCCCTTGGCTCTAGACGCTCCTTCTTTAACCGCTAGTTCGCTAAGTTCTTCTAAATCTCTCTCAATTTTGGACAAATTTCAAAATCTCCTCTTAAATTAGCATGTTCTGATTATGTTTCTGCCGATTATTTTTGGCTTTTCCGAATAGACAATTTAGGGGAGAGTTATATATTATTCGTAAAGTTCTTTCTCGCTGACTAGTTTGAATCCTCCATTGCTCAATGCTTCCATAGCGGCTTCAATGTCTGAAACTCTTATAATCATGATTGCCTTTCCCTGTTTCAAAGTGGTGTAAAGATACTCTATGTTCACGTTCTTTTCTCCCAAAACCGTGGCTATCTGGTATAAGCCTCCTGGTTTATCTATAGCTTCCACGGCTATCACATCGGTTTCTGAAACTAGATAGTCTTGGTTCTTCAGCACTTTTATGGTTTTTTCGGGGTTATCCACGATCATTCTGATAATTCCGTAATCTGCGGTGTCGGCGACGGTAAGAGCCCTCATGTTTATTTTATGATCAAGTAGTATTTTGGTCAGATTGGCCAGCGTTCCCGGCCTGTTCTGAAGAAAAACCGAAATCTGTTTCACCATTTTCTTCCATTCCTCCTATCTGCTATATGTTTTCCTTCCTTAAGTCTATCACTCTTTTTGCTTTACCCATGGACCTAGGAATCTCCCCTGGGGCAACTAACTCAATTTTAGCCTTCACCCTGAGAGTTTCAAACAGTTCATCTTCAACCATTCTCTGGAACTCCACCAGGTCCCTAATTTTGTCACTAAATCTTTCTGGAGTAACCTCAATCTTAACCGTTAAAGTATCTAGAATATCACGGTCAACCACTATTTGATAATTCTCACTCACACCTGGAATACCCATTAAAACATGCTCAATCTGCGAAGGATACACGTTAACCCCCCTAACAATCAACATGTCATCCGCTCTACCCATAACCTTACTCATTCTAACCATCTCCCGTCCGCAACCACACTTGTAATAATTCAGAGAGGTGATATCGTTAGTAACATATCTCAACAGGGGGATCCCCTCCTTGGTTAGAGGGGTAAATAACAAGACTCCTTTCTCTCCTGGAGAAACAGGCTCCTTGGTTTCCTTATCAATAATTTCTGGTATAAATTGATCCTCCCAGATGTGTAATCCGTTTTTCTCGGGGCACTCGACAGATACTCCGGGGCCGTAAATCTCCGATAGCCCATAAATATCGTATGCATCAATGTTTAAAGATTCCTCAATTTTGCTTCTAAGAGTCTCCGAGGCCGGCTCCGCTCCAAAAATCCCCATCCGTAGCTTAATCTCTTTTTCAATGTTGATTCCTTCCTGTTTGGCAAATTCCGCAACAAAAAGGGAGTATGAGGGGGTGCAGGTGAGAATAGTTGAACCAAAATCTTTCATCAATTTTAGCTGCAGACCCGTGTTCCCACCCGAGATGGGAATGACCGCTGCACCAATTCTTTCAGCACCATAATGAAATCCCAGACCCCCCGTAAACAACCCATAGCCGTAAGCATTCTGAAGGATATCCCCTTTATGACCACCGGGACAAGTTATGGTGCGAGCCATAAGCTCAGTCCAAGTCTCAATATCATTCCTAGTATAACCAACAACGGTGGGCGAACCGCTCGTTCCCGAGCTGGCATGCAGCCTAACAATCTCCTCCAAAGGCTTAGCAAACATCTTAAACGGATAATTCTCCCTAAGATTATCCTTCAAAGTTAAAGGAATTTTTACAATATCGTCTAAAGATTTAATATCGTTAGGCTTCAATCCCGATCTCTTAAAACTATTATTATAAAAAGGAACATTGTCATAACAGTATTTAGCCATATCACTCAATCGTTTAGACTGTATCTCCTCAATTTCTTTCCTGGAAAATAGTTCCACATCCTTATTCCAATACAAGTAATCCAAGCGAAATCACCATTCTTCATTAAACAAAAATAACCTAGTAATTTTTCGCTTCCAGAGATGCCGATGCAGAGAGCCAGATACGAATAGCTCAAACTTATTTTTATCCCTTTTGTATCCTTAACATAAAAATAGGGCATAAATTTCTTTGAGAATAACAGAATGATATGGTATAGGATTTGATACGGAGAGGGTATTTATATAGAAAACGTTTACCCATTCTCTTTCCCTCCACTAAGCTTTTATATAGAATTTCTACTATCTTCAGGAATGTTGTCTAACCGATTAGCTTTAAAGCCATAACTAAATTAACAAAAATAATCTTATAATAGAATTTATGACTATTAGTTTAATTTGACAATATTAATGTTTGAGGTGATTGGTTGTCTGAGGAGAATATTCGAAAGAAAATAGAAGAAGCTTTATTGGAGTTCGAGGAGGAAGAACTGGCAAAAATTCTTCGAGACTCCATCAATGAGGGTGTTGGTCCTCTTAAACTTATAGACATTCTAACTGATGTTCTGAGAGATTTTGGAGATAAATTTGAGAGTGGCGAGTACTTTCTGCCTCAACTGGTTGCGGCTGGTGAAGCTGCTCAGGGTGCGATAAAAGAAGTCTTGGAACCGGCTCTGAAAGCGAGTGGCGAGGCTAGGGAACCGGTAGGCAGAGTGGTTATTGGAACCGTTTTTGGAGATATCCACGATATCGGGAAGAACATTGTGGGCTCCATGCTCTTTGCCAACGGATTCGAAGTACACGACCTGGGTAAAGATGTTCCACCAGAAGAATTCGCTAGAAAAGCTAAGGAGCTTAATGCGGATATAGTGGGATCTTCCGCTATGCTCACCATGACTATGCATGAACAGCTCAACGTAGCTAAATCTCTGGAAAATGAGGGTATTCGGGAAAAGGTGAAATACATTATTGGCGGCGCTATTGTTACGGAGAAGTGGGCGGAGGAAATTGGGGCAGATGGATTCGCTACCGACGCCGTGGAAGCCGTAAAAATAGCTAAAGAACTCTTAGGAGTTATGTAGTAGCGGGAGGAAGATGATGTGAAGCTGCCAAGATTAGAGATTTTGAGTAAGGATGAGATTTACGATATTCATAATGCTTCCATGGAAGTGTTGGAAGATGTGGGAGTCAAGATAGATGTGGTTGAAGCTCGGGAAATCCTGGGCAAAGCCGGGGCGGAGGTTAGCAACAAAACTAATATGGTGAAGATACCAGAGTATCTGGTTAGGGAAGGTTTGAAGAAGGCTCCCAGTCAGTTCACACTGTATGGACGAGAAGAAAAGTTCAAGTTAAGGGTTGGAGGAGACAGTTTAACCTTTACGTTTTCGCCTACACCGGTCAAAATAATTGATTCAGAAACTGGAAAAATTAGGGAAACCACCCTGAAGGATGTTGAAAACAAGTACCGCTTGATAGACGCGTTAAAGTATATTAACACTTCGCACACTGATGTTTGGGCACATGATGTTCCGTTCACCACCATTCATGCCTATGAGGTACTTACTTGGGCTAAAAACACCATTAAGTGCTTTGGTATAGGTCCCTACGGTGTGTTGGCCTCCCAAGATATGATTAGAATGGTGTCCATGGTGGTGGGGGATGAAGAGGAGCTTATAAAGAAGCCCCGCATAATCGGATTCTATAACCCGGTTAGTCCCCTGCAAACTTCGGACATTGTTATGAGGGGGATGATGATTTTCAACCGGTACAAACAGCCCATGATAATCGCACCAGAGGCCCAAGCGGGATCCACAGCTCCCACGACACTAGCGGGACTATTAGTGCAACAAAACGCCGAGATACTTAGTAGCCTTGTGCTCTGTGAACTGGTGAGTCCCGGGACTCCGGTTCTTTACGGTACGGTTTCCACCATTACCGATATGCGTACCGGAAACATAGCTCTAGGCTCCATAGAAACTGGTTTAATATATGTTGCTTCGGCTCAGATGGCTAAGTTTTATCGTCTTCCCTCAAGGGCACTGGCGGGAACTAGTGAGTCCATGCTGGTGGACATTCAAGCCGGGTTCGAGAAAGCCTTGACGCTTTTCATGGCGGCTGCTGCTAGAATAAATTACATCACTTGTGCCGGGACCATCGAATCCAGTATCACAACCAACATGGAACTCATAATGATTGACGAGGAACTAGTAGGAATAATAAGAAGATCCTTGGAAGGAATAGAGGTTAATGAGAACACTCTAGCAGTGGATGTTATAAAAGAGGTTGGGGCAAGTGGTTCATTCCTTAGCCATAAGCATACGCTTAAAAATTTCCAAAAGGAGCAGTACATACCGTTCTTAATAGATAGGAATAGAAGGGAAGCCTGGGAGAAACGAGGATCAAAAAGTATTGTAGATGTGGCACGTGAAAAATGGCAAAAAATATTAGAAGAGCATCAGCCGGAACCCTTAGATAAGGATGTGGAGAAACAGCTTACAGATTATTTGGAGATGGTGAAGAAAAGAACCCTTGATGACTACTTCAAAGCCGAGGGTATTGAAAGGAAACCAACAGGATTACCCAACCTACCATAAAAAATGAATAAGATAAGAGTTAAAACAATCTTACTGCCTTTTTTTATTTTAATATCTGTTTTTTATAATTAAAGTTTTTAAAAACGTCATTTAACGTTAACTCTTAAAACGATAAAGAGAAGATTTAAATTTGTAGAAGTTAGGGACATTTGTCACCCCTTGCTGTTAATTGGTAGGATGT
>NZ_JBRAKS010000274.1:0-5304 GCF_052745115.1 Candidatus Jordarchaeum sp. | reverse complement strand
CACTCACCGGCTGAAAAATGCGCCCCACACCTTCCGCATACGAGCGCAAAAAATGGTACAACCCTTGCAAAAACCGTTCTCCAGCTACGGAGATTGAAAGTTTTTTATTGGAACGAAAAAATATATCCTAATTCCCACTTAATTATGTATACAGACCGGTTCTAAAAAAATACTGTTTAGTTTCCTCCAAATTTTTACTCGTAGAATTAAGAAGGATATGCCCTTGATTTTTGAAAAAGTTGTAGAGGATTTATTAGATTCGGAATATCTGAAAGGGTTGGAGAGATACCCATCTCATAGATTCTCTTCAAAATTGGTGCAGGAGAAAAATAGGAGACGTGACCACTGTATTAGAGTAGGTTATCTTAGCTTTTATCTTTGTAAGCTTTTGGGAGGGGATGCCAGAATTTGCGCCAGAGCAGGTGTTCTACATGATGTAGGTTATGATCACCAACAGGTCCATAAGCCTCTATCTCAGATTTTTGGGCACGCAAGGAAAGGTGCCACTATAGCCCAGAGAATAGGAGAACATCCAAGAGTAGTAGAAGTAATAAAAACTCACATGTACCCCATTGGCGGGGCGCCACGAAGCAGAGAGGCTTTCATCGTTTGGATAGCAGATAAACTAGATGCTTTCCTTGAAATCCTCCAACTATCAAAATTAATCGAAACAAAATTACAAAAAATAATTAAATAACAATTATCAAACAACATTACAGATTAAAAATGGAATCATTGACTTATTTATTCTTTTAATTCTGCGTAAACCTCTTTAATTATAGACCATACCTTTTTTGGGTTATCAGACTGGACTAGGCTTCCCTCACAGGCGCGATAGGCCCATGTGAAAACAGAGTCTACACCGCTTTTTCCGATTATTCTTCCCGCCTCTCTCACCTCTTCCTCTTTCCCCGCAGGAATTAAGAATCCTTGGATCCACAGCTGAGACCTCTTACCATACCGCTTTGCTAGTTTAACTGTTTCCTCAGAAGCTTTTGACACAAAGTTGATATCTTTTTTTGCAACGCTCCAATAGGGATCTGTTCCGAAAACATCCAGTTCTTTGATGGAGCATACCTTCTCCCAACTGGCGCCCTGTTCTTCCTTGGTGAAGAAGGGCATAAGACACACGGTAACCGACTTCTTTGAATCCACTTCTTTCACCAGTTTAGAGGATTGCTCCAAGAAATCCAGAATCGATTTTTCTTTAAATTCGAAAACATCCTCATTAGCCTTCTCGGGCATATCATACCCGTACTGTTCTTTAAAAAGCTCTCGGCATGAGGGACAAACGCAGCTATAGATTTCCCTGGTGCCTGTGATAATGTAGTGCGGTTCGTCCCAGAAGAATCCGTCAAAAACCTCCTCTTTGACAAGCTTTGAAACCGCGTCAAAAAAGTAATTCCTAAAAACTTCGGTGTTAAAACAGGCGCCCACAAAGGGAAACGGGAATTCCTTGTTAAAAACTTGGCGATAATTAACATTATCCTGTAGAAAAACCGATGGTGCTTCCCCTCCGAAAACCTTTCCAAAAGCCCAAAGATTCACATAAACATTCAGACCCAAATCCTTTGCTATCTTGCCAATCTTAACCACGTTAGAATACCAGATCTGATAGTCGTACTCTGAAACAGCTAACAATACCGCGTTACAATTGTGATCAATAATCTCCAAAAAATCTTCCTCAGCCCGATCCGGATAATGGAAACCGTAATACGCGACACCCAATTCCTTAACCATACAATCACCCAAATAATCAAAAATACCAAATAATACGTCTCCGATCAACAACTCTGAGTTATTAAAAATTGTTAATTAAAATATTTAAAACCTACCTGACAACTTTTAAATTAATCTTCAAATAATATTAGGCGCCGCAAAAAGCCAATCTTAATAGTAAATAGTAAATTTTCCTAAAGATTAAATAACTTCAAAATAATTCAAAAAAATTAGATTGCAATAAACTATTAATCAGTCCAGCAATACACTTATGTTACCCACATCTATATATCGCTGGGTTTTTATTTTCCTGAGAGGAGAAAAAGCGAGATGCCCCCTATGAAGCCAAAGTTGGTCTTTTCTCTGGCAGGAGTGCACGGCTCTGGAAAAACCACTATCTACGAGATACTTCAAAATAGATGCAAAAACTGGATTTTTTTTCCAGATAATGTTAATCCTCCCCGATATCCCTTTGGATCCAAAGACAAACAAACCGCATTCAGAGCAGAACTATGGTACTTGGAACAAATGATAATAAGAAACGAAAAAATAAGAATGCTAAAACAGGGAATCATTCTTTGCGACCGAAGTCCACTATGCTTACTCAGCTACTCCTATGCCTTATGTACTCCTGAAGATTATGCGACAATCGAAAATCTCTACAAGGCGATAAAATGGGAAGAAACCGCGATTTTCTACATAGAAGAAACCCCCGAGCAACTAATAACCCAAATAATTAACAGAAAAGAGAAACACCCCCCAGAATGGAACGAAACCGACAGAAACTATATCGAAAAAGTAATCGAGGGATACGAAAAAGTCTTCCAAAAATTTAAACCAAATATGATCAGCGTTCAAAACAACCAGGCAGATAAAACAGCCCAGGAAATTATAAACCAAATAAATAACCACATCAAATAACTGAACCATATAATATATTCACACTAAGAAACCTAAAAATCATTTTTCAAAATTTTTTTGGCGGGAATAAGTTTTTGAAGGGGAAAAAATAGGAGAGAGGTCGAGAGGGTGGCTGCGTGGGGTTAGGTTTACTGGGGAGTAGTTATGGTAAGGCTTTCCAGATAATCGATCATGTACTCCAAGTCATCTGTGTAGATTCCTTCTCCTTTTCTGTACATTATAAATGAGCCCTTGGAGTTAAAGAAGCAGGTTAGCATTTGTCCCGAAGGCAAGGAGTAGGTTCCTCGAAGGGTTTGTATTCTTCCACGTTGCCTCTTTCTAAATATTAGGATCTCGGGGGCTCGCTTAATCGCCTCTCCTCTAATTTCCAAGGAATTCAGGTAGGGATTTTCAAGATTCGAAATGGTGACTGTTGAAACCTCTTTGGCTTTTTTCATTAATTTGTCCATTGCATCATCGCTAAGCGTCATTGCCTCAGCTTTGACTCCTGTTATTTCCACGGTTTTAGCTACACTCCGCTTTGCTGCTAGGTAACTGCCTCTGAGCTCTATGACGCCAGTTTTTAGGCGTACGTGGATTTCCCCTTTGTCTTGGGCCATAACGGAAACAGGCACTATTCTTCCCTTACTATCTAATGTGTAGTAGTGGGTGGGGTAAGATACCACGTATTCCGCTTGGACTTCACCGTTTAGTTTTCGAGGTTTAATGAAACCTTCTTCTGTTCCATCACCCCAGAGCTGTTTTTTCATTAATTTGATAACCTCGTCTCCATCTAGTTTGTTTTGTTGCAGTTTGTAGAGTCTCACTGGTATTCCTATACCTCTCATGCTTACGAATTCACCGTTTTTCTTCACTCCTTCGCTGCCGCTTTTTGACATTTTCCTTTCTCCTTTACTTAAATGTTTGTTTTAGTAGTTTGGGTCAATTTCCACTGGAAAATATATAATAAAAGAATAAAAAAGGTGTGTAATACTAACATAATATCTCAATATTCTAACTCCAAAAAACCGAACAAAATATGTGAAGAAAAATCGGCAAATTAACCAGCTGAATATATAAAAAACATTGATTCACAAAAATTGTGAGCATTTCAGGATTAATTTCAAATCAACTTTTATACTTTTTTGCATAAATATTAATCCAACGATAAGAAACGAAAAATTTTTAAATTATCCCTACTTATCGGAAAGAAGCGGTGAAAAAGAGATGCGGATGGATTATTTTTTCTTGGCAAAATACAGATAAAAGAATGCCAATAATATTAAAACATATAATAACAGAGTTTTTTGAAAAACCCGCATCTCAGCCTAGACGAACCTTTTTTACAAAAACCTTACTGGAGTAGTTTAATATGGAAAAACCTGAAACAGTAGTATACAAATTCGGTGGTTCCGTACTAGACTGTACATCCAATATCCAAAAGGTCGCTGAACTAATAAAGAACGAGCATGACAGTGATAAGCGTATAGTGGTGATAGTTTCTGCCCTGAAAGGCAAAACAGACGAGCTGCTCAAAATGGCTCAAGAATTGAGTGGAAACTCAGATTCGTCAAGCGACCTAGACAGCCTACTGTCAATGGGCGAGAGAACCAGCGCAAGATTAATGTGCATAGCTCTAAAAACCTTGGGAGTTGAAGCCGTATTAATAGACCCGGAAAATGAGCAATGGCCCATACTAACCGATGATAATTATGGCAATGCAAACCCCGACCTAGAACTAACAAAATTAAGGGTTAAAAAATCTCTTGTTCCCCTTTTAGAGGAAAAAAAAGTTCCGGTAATATGTGGATTCCTGGGCAAAGACAAAAAGGGAAGAGTCACAACATTGGGCAGAGGAGGCAGCGATTTAACAGCAGTACTCTTAGGGAAATGTCTGGGCACTAACTCGGTTATTCTGGTGAAGGATGTTTCCGGTATAAAATCCGGTGATCCTAAAAAAGTCGGGGACTCGAATACAGTTAAGGCTTTAGACACTATAGAAACAAAGCTTTTGTCTGCTTCAGGAGCTAAAGTGATTCAGTCCAAGGCTCTCCAATACAAGTCCGATGATTCGGTAATCCGGGTCGTGGGTATAAACGAGGGAAAAATCACTGATGATGGAACAGTAATTACCGGTAAAAGCATACCCGATCTAGAGATTTCTATCTTAGATAAACCGGTTCAATTAGTTACCATAATAGGAGATAACGTAACAGAGCCAAAATTACTATCAACATTCTTTGAGGACATTTACAAACAAAAAATCGAGGTTGTGGGCGCCACACTCGAATCATGGTGTATCATGCTTCTCGTCGTGGATGATCCGCAAACAACCCCATTCAATGTAATACATGAAATAATTAACAAAAAAGGCATAGGAAAATCCGCTACCTGTTATGATAACCTAAACCTAATATTCGTTAAGGGACAAGACTTTGTCAAAATACCCGGAATAATCTCCAAAATTACGGATCCATTAACAAAGAATAGGATCAACGTCTACAGCTTCCTACCCACCGCCAGCAGCATCAAGATTTTGGTACACTCAAACGATGGAGAAAGAACTTTAAAACTTGTCAAAGAGAGCTTCGGTTTAAGCTAAATGATAAAAAATACCTGAACAAAATTTTTCATTTTTCAATCAACTAGCAAATTTCTTCTAAAATTTTGCAATAAGTATATTCT